>JAJFFA010000081.1 GCA_021776885.1 Planctomycetota bacterium | reverse complement strand
CGCTCCTGCGCCACGGCGACCCGCATCGGGCCTTCTCGATCCTGGTCGAGGCCTACGCACCGGTCAGGGTCGCCTTGCCCCACGGCGTGCACCCCACGGCTGTGGTCGATGGCGGCGCCCAGCTCGAGGCCGGCGTGGCCGTCGGGCCCCACGTGCACGTGGGTGCAGGGGCCGTGCTGGCGGCCGGTGTGCAGCTGCACGCGGGGGTGGTCGTCGGCGCCCAGGTCAGCATCGGTGCGGGCACGGTCCTGCACCCGCGCGTCGTGATCTACCCGCACGTCACCATCGGCGCGCGCTGCATCCTGCACGCCGGGGTCGTGATCGGTGCCGACGGCTTCGGCTACGACCCCTGCGCGGAGGGCTGGACCAAGGTCTTCCAGGGCGGCACGGTCATCATCGAGGACGACGTCGAGATCGGCGCCAACTCCACCGTGGACCGAGCGCGGGTCGGGGCGACACGGGTCGGACGCGGCAGCAAGCTCGACAACCTCGTGCACATCGGCCACAACGTCCACACGGGTCCGGCCTGTCTGTTCGCGGGCCAGGTCGGGGTCTCCGGATCGGTGCAGCTGGGTGAGCGCGTCATGCTGGGCGGCCAGGCGGGTGTCGCGGACCACGTGACCCTGGGCGACGGCGTGCGCGTTGCCGGCCGCGCCTCGGTCTTCGAGGACTTCGGAGCGGGCCAGAAGATCGGCGGACAGCCCGCCGTGCCTTTCACGCACTACGCCCGCATGGTCAAGCGCCAGCGCGACCTGCCCGACATGCACAAGCGTCTGGTCGAGCTCGAGCGGCGCCTGGCGCGCTTCGAGCGCGGCGACACTCCAGCGGAGGGCTCGGCGTGACCCGTCGCCAGCGAACCCTGCGGACCGCCGTCGAATTTTCGGGCGTGGGGCTGCACTCGGGGGACACGATCCAGGCCAAGCTGCAGCCCGCGCCCCACGGCACGGGCATCGAGTTCGTGCGCATGGACCTGGACGGGGCGCCCTCGGTCCCGGCCCACATCGCCTACCACTCGCCCAAGGACCGGCGTACGCGGCTCACCCGCAACGGTGCCCACGTCGAGACGGTCGAGCACTTCCTGGCCGCCTGCACCGGCTGCGCCATCGACAACCTGCGGGTCGAACTGTCGGGTCCGGAGTTTCCGGGCATGGATGGCAGCGCCCTGCCCGTGGTGGAGCTCTTCGAGCAGGCCGGCACGGTGGAGCAGCGCGAGGAGGCCAAGGTCTTCCGCCTCGACCAGCCCGTCTATGTGCGTGACGGCGACGCGACCCTCGTGGCCCTGCCCATGGAGGAGGAGGGGCTGGTGCTGCAGTACGTCTCCTACTTCGACGAGCCCGGCGTGCAGAGCGGTTCGTTCCAGATGACGCTCGGGGCCGAGAGCTTCATCAAAGAGATCGCCCCGGCGCGCACCTTCTGCCTGGCGTCCGAGGTCGAGGCCCTCCTGGCCGCGGGCTACGGAAAGGGAGCGACCAAGGAGAACACCTGCGTCCTGGGCGATCCGGAGACCAAGCTGCGCATGCCGGACGAGCCGGTTCGCCACAAGGTGCTGGACCTGATCGGCGACCTGCGCCTGCTGGGGGCCGAGCTCTCGGCCCACGTGATCGCCAACCGTTCGGGGCACAAGACCAACGCCGAGCTCGTCCGGCGCCTGCTCGACCTGATGCAGGAGCGCGAGACGGGAGGCCTGATCCAGCGTGAGTCGGGCCTCGACATCCGCGAGGTGCTGCGCATGCTGCCGCACCGCTACCCGTTCCTCCTGATCGATCGCGTGATCGAGGTCGAGGGCTACAAGCGCGCGGTCGGGATCAAGAACGTCACGATCAACGAGCCCTACTTCCAGGGACACTTCCCGGACATGCCACTGATGCCCGGGGTGCTGCAGCTCGAGTCGATGGCGCAGCTGGCGGGCATGCTGCTGCTGCGCAAGCTCGAGTACACGGGCAAGCTGGCCGTGCTGTGGTCGATCGACAAGGTCAAGCTGCGTGGGGCCGTGACGCCCGGCGACCAGATGCGTGTCGAGGTCGAGACCCTGCGCATCAAGGGCGAGACCGTGCAGGTCAAGGGCAAGGGCACGGTCGCGGGGCGGCTCGTGTGCGAGGCGACGTTGATGTTCACCATGATCGAGGCCTGACCATGACGACCCAGATCCACCCTACAGCCCTTGTCGATCCGGACGCCCAGCTCGGAGTGGACGTGGTCGTTGGCCCCTACGCCGTCCTCGGGCCGCGGGTCAAGGTCGATGACCGGACGCAGATCGGGCCGCACGTCGTGATCGATGGTGTGACCAGCGTCGGCAAGGACAACATCATCGCCGGCCAGGCCAACCTCGGCGGGGCGCCCCAGGACCTGTCCTACCGCGGCGAGCCCACCGAGCTCGAGATCGGCGATTCGAACACGATCCGCGAGTTCGTCACGATCAACCGCGGCACGGTCAAGGGCGGCGGCGTCACGCGCATCGGCAGCGGCTGCCTGTTCATGGCCTGCAGCCACGTGGCCCACGACTGCGATCTGCAGGACAAGGTCATCCTGGGGAACAACGTCATGCTGGCCGGCCACGTGCTGGTCGAGAAGGCGGCCAACCTCTCCGGCGGCGCCGGGGCGCACCACTTCGTCACCATCGGCTGCTACGCCTACGTTGGCGCGATGACCCGCATGGTGCGCGACGTGCCCCCGTACATGATCGTCGAGGGCCACGCATCGCGCGTGCGCGGAGTGAACCTGGTCGGCTTGCAGCGTGGCGGCTTGTCCTCCACGTCGGTCGCCGAGCTGCGGCGCATTTTCAAGCGCATGTTCCGCTCCGGCGACCCGCGGCGCACGGTGCTCGAGGCCCTGGGCGACGTCTCGGAGGCCTGCCCCGAAGTCCAGCACCTGGTCGAGTCGATGCGCAACACCGAGGTCGGGCTCAAGGGCCGCTTCCGCGAGTCCATGCGCGAGGAGTTCACGGCCATGGGCGTGCGTCGAATCCTCGAGGGAGCCAGCACCTGATGGCCGCGGAAGGGAAGCCCCTGAAGGCCGCGGTCGTCGGCGTCGGTCGCCTGGGTGGCTTCCATGCGAACATCTACGCCGAGCACGAGGGCGCCGAGTTGACCTGCGTGGTCGACGCGGATGGCGAGC
>JAJFFA010000009.1 GCA_021776885.1 Planctomycetota bacterium | reverse complement strand
CCGTCTCGCCTAACGGCGCCCCGAGTGCCGTGCCTGCGCTCCCCCAGGGTGAGCGCCCCGACCAGGTCTTCCGGCGCAACCCGCGCACGGGCAAGGTCACGACGCTCGCGGGTACGGTGACCTCGAACGGCCTCGAAGACGTCGTGGTCGACGGCAACAAGGTCAGCTCGGACCAGGTCGTCGAGATCACCTGGGGCGCGGTCCCCGCCGCTTTCCGGGAAGCCCAGACCGCCCAGCGCCGCGGCGACTTCGAGAGCGCCGTCGCACTGTTCCAGTCAGCGGCGAGCGACGCCTCGGCGCGAGACGTGGTCCAGGCCGCTGCACGCGCCGGCTCCACCCAGGCCCTGATGGCCTGGGGCGCGCGGGACGACAACAAGTTCACCGACTGCATTGCCGAGGCGGATCGCTTCCTGTCGGACCACCCCAGCGACCGGGACGTTCCGAGCATCCGCTGGACGAAGGCCCGCGCGACCCGGCTCAGCGGCAAAACGGCCGAGGCCGCCCAGCTGTTCCAGGCCCTGTACGAAGAAGGCGCCAGTGAGCCGGCGACCCCGGGCTACGACCGCGAGACCTGTCTGAGCGCCGGGCTCCTGGCTGCCGAAGCCTTCCTGGCCTCGGGCGAGACACAGCCGGCGCGCAACCTGTACACCGCCCTCGACAGCGCCTACGCCGGAATGCTGTCGGCCCTCGATCCCTCGGCAGACGAGGCGCTCAGCGCGCGCCTCGCCGCCGCACAGGCGGAGGCGGCCGCGGGCGAGGGCTATTGCAAGCTCGCCGGCGGGCAGGCCAAGGAAGCCATCACCTTCTTCGAAGGCGTCCTTGGCCGCGCTGAAGCGGGCTCGACCGGCGCCAACTCGGCGCGCCTCGGTCTGGGTGAAGCGCTGCTTGCGGATGGCCGCCACCGTGAGGCGCAGATCGCCCTCGCGACCGTGTCGGTCACCGATCACTCGAACCGCGACCGACGCGCTCGGGCCCTCCTGGGCCTCGCGAAGGGCGCACTGCAGATGCTCGGAGACACCGACAGCGCCGGCAAGGCCAAGTCCTGGCTGGGACAGATCGTCGAGCACTACGGCGACACTCCCTCAGCCGCCCCCGCGTCCGAACTGCTGACGACGCTCTAAATCAACTGCCTGACTCCCCCCACACAGAACCCCTTCGGAACTGCTCGGTCATGAACAACAAGCTCTTCGTCCGGATCGCGGCCCTGGCCATTCCGGCGCTCGTCTTCGTCGCCGCGATGACGATCACCGCCGCCCCCCTGTTGGCCCAGGAAGCCGCCGCTGCCGCGGACGACAGTCCGACCGTCGGCAAGCTGATCAAGGACTCGGGCGCGATCGGATGGTGCATCATCCTGCTGTCCGTCATCGCCCTGGCCATCGTGATCGAGAACTTCATGTCGTTGAAGCGCGACAAGCTCGCCCCCCCGGAGCTGATCGACGAGATCCAGGCGCTCTTCGACGAGGGCCAGTTCCAGGAAGCCATGGAGCTGTGCGAGAACGAGCCCAACTACTTCACCCGCGTCTGCGGTGCCGGCATCTCCAAGATCGGTCACTCCTTCGACACGATCGAGAAGTCCCTCGAGGAGATGGGTGACGAGGAGTCGATCAAGCTGCACCAGAAGGTCGGTTGGCTCGCCCTGATCTCGAACGTCGCGCCCATGATGGGTCTGCTCGGTACGGTCGGCGGCATGGTCAAGGCCTTCAACGAGATCGCCTCGTCCGGTGGCCAGGCCTCCCCCGCCGAGCTCGCCGACGGTATCTCGCAGGCGCTCCTGACGACGATGTTCGGACTGATCGTCGCCATCCCGATCACGGCCGCCTTCGCCTTCCTGCGCAACCGCATGGTGAAGACGATCATCGAGCTCGGCGCCATCGTCGAGGACCTGTTCGAGCGCTTCCGCGAGTCCGCCCCTTCGCGCTAGTGACCTGACACGGACACCCGGGTATTCCCGGGTGCCCCCCCCTACAGAGCCCCATCCACCCCGAGCGGGAGCGCCCATGAACCTGGCCAAGCACGATCCTGAGACAGATATGGAGATGAACATGACGCCGATGATCGACGTCGTCTTCTTGCTCATTATCTTCTTCATGATCATCACGGACCTCACCCAGCAAGACCTGGAGGACCTCGAGCTGCCGATGGCCTTCCACGCCGTGCCGGACAAGCCGGATCCTGACGAGTGGCGCCCGATCGTGAACATCCCCTACGACGGCCGGATGGTCGTCAAGCGCGAGGTCTACTACGACCCCGAGGTTCACGACGGTCAAGCCGAGCCCTACCACGAGGTGATCGCCTGGCTGGCCGAGGTGTCACGCAAGATGGAGAAGGCTCACTTCAACAAGGAAGCCGGAACGGGACCGATGATCCCGGACGAATTCCTCCTGATCCGCGCGGACCAGAGCACCTCCTTCCGTCACATCCAGAAGCTGATGGAGTTCTGTGGCAAGAAGGGCGTCGAGATCTGGAAGATCCAGCTAGCCGCAGCCGAGCCCCCGACCGAGGACAAGGAGTAAGCCATGACCAGCAAACTGCAGGAGCTTCAGAACGAGAAGAACGAGATGGAGATGACGCCGATGATCGACGTCACCTTCCTGCTGCTGATCTTCTTCATGTGTACCCTCAAGTTCAAAACCCTCGAGGGCAAGCTGGCCGCCTACCTTCCCAAGGACGTGGGTGTGAACCAGACCCAGGCGGAGCCGATCGAGAAGGTCGAGATCATGCTCCAGGTGCAGAACGAGGGAAACAAGCTCGACCCCTACGGCGAGCCCTGGGATGGCGAAGGCCGCTTCGTCTACGACGACACCCGGGTGATCCAGTACTCGGTCGGCGCGCAGAAATCGACCAACCTGAAAGACATCTCGGCGCGCCTCGACAAGCTGCACGAGGCCGAGCCTGAGCGACCGGCGACCATCGACGCACGCCCGGGCACCGTCTACGCGGACGTGGTGCGTGTGCTGGATGTGGCGCTGGCGGCGGACTTCACTGATATCACTTTCGTGGGGGCGTACGACAAGTAGGGGTGGGGTGAGATTGTGGTTGGGGGGGCTGGGCCCTGGGTGTGCCCCACACCCAGGGCCCAGTTTCTGTAACTGACTGGCATCGGTGTCCCTAGCGGCACCCCAACGTCGCGGAAGTCCTGCAACCACGACGACTTGTGGGCGGTCCTCTGGTTGCGCAGGGCCTGGTGTGCCCTCGCACGCGAGGTCAACGCCATGTTCACGCCCCCGTTCTGTCCCAATCGAAGCTGCCCGCAACACACGAGTCCCGGAGTGAGGTTCTTCGCGCGGCACGGCCACTATCGTTCGAAGTGCCGTCCACACCCCGTTCCGCGTTTCTACTGCAAGACGTGTCGTCGCGGCTTTTCTCGCCAGACGTTCAGGGCGGACTATCGCGACCACCGCCCCCACCTGAATGCCGCTCTGTTCTTGCTCATCGCCTCCGGCGTCGGGATCCGTCAGAGCTCGCGCACGCTCAAGCTCTCGCGCCGCTGCACTGAGCTCAAGCTGCGCAAGCTCGGGCGTCACGCCAGGCGCCTCAACCTGAACCTTCGTCGACGGCTGGAGGGCCCCACGGCACGCTTTCATTTGGACGAGTTCGAGACCTACGAAGTCGAACGGAACACCCGGCCACTGAGTGTCCCCGTCCTGATCGAGAGCGTGACCCGGTACATCGTTTGGGCGGAGGCCGCCCCTATTCGGGCGCGGGGTCGAATGAGCAAGAAGCGTCGCGCTGCCATCGAACGGGCCGATCGCCTCCACGGCCCACGAAAGGACACGTCGCGTCGATCGCTCGAGCGGACGCTCGCAAGAGGCTCAGATCTCGCGAAGACAGCAAGCGCGGTCGTGCTCTCTTCCGACGAGAAGTCGAGCTATCCCGGCCTCGCGAAGCGCGCGTTTGACGGCCGAAAGCTGATCCACCGGAAGACGAACAGTCGTGTCGTGCGAGACACACGAAACCCGCTATTCGCCATCAACCATGAAGAGGCGATCATGCGCGACCTCATGGGCCGAGTGCGTCGGGACTCTTGGCTCGTGAGCAAGAAGCGACGGTACCTCGACCACGGGCTGCAGATCCACATGGCCTACCGCAACCTGGTCCGTAGGCGCTTCAACAGAGACGTCGCATCGCCTGCCCAGCTCCTCGGTTTCGTGCCCCGCCGCCTGACGCCGCAGGAGTGTCTGTCCTGGCGACAGGATCACGGCATGAGGAGCATTAGCCCGCTGTCGAGCCGGGGAAACGCCCGCGTCTCCTTGGAAGGCGCGCGTCCAACGGCCCACACCCATGCCAGCCAGTTTCGAAACCTTGGGGGTGGGGGGGGTAGGACTTGAGGCAACAACCAAGGCCCCCCCATGCACCCCCCCCACCCCCGCGAAGAGAAGCACACCATGGAAATGACGCCCATGATCGACGTCACCTTCCTGCTGCTGATCTTCTTCATGTGCAC
>JAJFFA010000800.1 GCA_021776885.1 Planctomycetota bacterium | reverse complement strand
CTTTCGGCTACACCCCCGGCGTTCCCAAATCCGAGAAACAGCCCGGACGCCATGATCAAGCTCAGCTACGACTTCGAACACAGCCCGGGCTCCTGGGTCGCCATGACCCATAGCAAGATCGAGGCCGCCGTCCAGGGGGCGCTGGTCTCGACGGGCGTCTCGCTGCAAGAGGCCCAGATCCTCGGCGCCCTCGCCCGGCGCGAGGAGGCTTCGCGCGCCGAGTTGGCGCTCGACCTGCGCATCGAGGCCGAGACCGTCGCACGCGTGGTCGCGGAGATGACCGCCAAGGGTTGGCTGGAGGAGCGACCGGCCCCTGCCCCGGGGCAGGGCGCGAGGTTGCGCCCCACTGAGGCGGCAGGGGCCACCTGGGACCTGTGGGTCCCCATCGGGCACGAGCTGCGGGCACGGGCGACAGAAGGGTTCAGCGAGCAGGAGCTCTCGAACCTGAAGTCGCTCCTGGCGCGCCTGCGCGCCAACCTCGAACGCGAGGTCCCGCCGATGGCGCCCAGTCGCCCGGCAGCGGACGCGGCCCGCGACTCCTGGGCCAATGGCCTCGAGCCCCTGTTCCTCGAGCTGCGCTCGGCCGGCGAGCTGCCGACCCCCTCGGGGGTCGGGATCCGCATCGTCGAGCTGACCTGTGAGCCGGACTACTCCGTCACAGACCTGGTCGAGGCCGTCTCGACGGACGTCGCCCTGACCGCCCGCATCCTGCGCCTGGCCAACGCTGCCGGTCGCGACGGTGGCGTGGTCGAGGTCGCCACCATCCCCGATGCCGTCGCGCGCCTCGGCAGCCGCATCCTGCGCGAGGTGGCCCTGACGTTTTGCCTGGTGCCGAGCCGCAGCGAGGACCGCTGCGAGGGCTTCGACCACGATGCATTCTGGGCCCGCTCCCTGGCCCGTGCCGTGATGGTCAAGGAGCTCGCCGCGGTGCACGGTATCAATGGGGAGCACCTGTACGTCAGCGCGCTGCTGGCCGACATCGGCGCCCTGACCCTGGCCTCGGTCTTCCCCAGGGAGTACGCCGAGCTGCTCGCCCTCGACACCGACTACGGCCGGCTCCTGCACAACGAGCGCCGCGCCCTCGGCATCCACGAAGGCCAGATCGCCGCCTTCCTGCTGCGCGACTGGAAGCTGCCGTCGACCCACATCGACGCGATCGCGACCTTCGCCCGAACGCGCGCCGGATGGATGCAGTCCGACGACGAGGTCTCGCTCCACGACAAGCTCCTGGTCGATGCCGACCTGCTCAGCCGCAGCCTCCTCGACACCCCGCTCTCGCGGCCCTCGCGGCCCTTCGTCGCGAGCCGCTCGCGCCTCGCCAACCTCGAGCAGGACGCGGTGGACCAGGCCCTCGAGCGCGGCCTCGCCACCTGGAGGCAGCTCTGCACGGCCCACGATCTGAGCGAGCCCTCGCCCCGCCCGCCCCAGCGCGTGCGCCAGGCGCTGATGGCAAGCTGATCCCCGCGCGGCTGCCCGCGCGGGGAGTCGCGAGCGCTACTTGCCCGCGTCGGGGAAGCGCACGAAGGAGTGCGTCACCTCCAGGCGCTCGAGGGCGTCGTCGCGGGCCGCGAAGAGCGGCGCCGCCTCGCGCGTGAAGCGCTCGAAGTCGTCGAGCCCGGTCCAGACGTTGAGTCCGGCGCGGTCGGGGAGGAAGTCGCCGCGGTACGAGAAGACGGGTGAGAGGGGCGTGACCGGCCGTACGCCGTGGCGTCGAGCCAGGGGCATCACGCCCTCGTAGTAGGCGCTCAGGTCCTCGGCCCGGCCCGGCTTGATCCACATCGCGCCGAACTCGAGCAGGTCCCCGTCGGCCAGCTCGATCGAAGCCTCGGCCGGCACCTGGTACTGGGTCACGACCAGGCGCTCGACCAGGGCGTCGCGCTCGGGGAAGAGCGCCCTGGAGCGCGGGTCATTCAGGAAGCCCTGGAAGCTCTCCAGGGCGGGCCACTCGTTCACGAACAGCACGTCGGGGACGAAGTCGCCGCGGTAGGCGCTGGCCGGCTCGAGGGCGAACAGCGGGCGCACACCGTAGTCGCCCAGGGCGATCGGGAAGACGCGCTCGAAGTAGGCCTCGAGGCCCGGCAGCTGCCCCTCGCGGACCCAGATCCCGGTGACCTCGTAGACGCGGTCGGGGCGGAAGGTGATGGTGTGGATCGACTTGGACGAGGCATCGGCTCGGGTCACGGTGGGCTCCATTCGGGGGTCACTCGGGGCGCAGGCCGCCGCCAGGAGGACGGCGACGCTGCAGGGAAGGACGGGGGCCAGGAGCGCCCGCGGGCGCCCCCTCCCCCCTCGGGGACTGACTTGCATGGGATCGGTTCCGGCGGGGCACGAGCGCAGCCCGGGTGACTCCAGTCACGCCGTCGCAGCAGCCCTCGGCTGGCCTCGCCTGATATTTCTGGGCAGTGTAGACCAAAACAACAAGAGCTTTTTCGGCACTTGTGTCCAAAACAAGCCGATCCCAAGATCTCCAGCGCGGGCTGCCGCCCGCGCTCCACCGATGAAGCAACGCGAACGCAGCGGCCCCGGCCGCCCCCGTGAGTTCGACCGCCCGGCCGCCCTGCTCGCGGCGATGCACACCTTCTGGCGGCGCGGCTACACCGAGACCTCGGCCAGCGACCTGGCGCAGGCGATGGGGATCGGCCGCTCGAGCTTCTACAACGCCTTCGGAGACAAGGACGCTGTCTTCCGCGAGGCGCGCGACCTCTACCTCGACCAGGCTCCGGACGCCGCCCTGGCCCGACTGGCCCCGGACGAGCCGCTGCTCCCCGCCCTGTGGCAGGTCTTTCGCGAGCTCTGCCGCGTGCGCAGCTCGGACCCGGAGGCCCGCGGCTGCCTCATGGTGCGCTCGATCGCCGAGCTCGCAGGCCGCGACACCCCCCTGAGCCGGGAGACGGAGGAGACCACCCGCGCGCGCATCACCGCCCTCGAGCGCCTGCTGCGCCGGGCGGAGCGCGCCGCTGAGCTCGCCCCCCTACCCGACCGCCGCGCCTGCGCCACCTCGATCGTGACCCTGCTCTGCGGCATCAACGTCATGAGCCAGGTCGTGCGTGAGGAGCAGGCGCTGTGGCGCGTCTGCCGCGCGACCCTCACGGGCCTCGGGATCCCCGAGCGGCGGTCCAGACGCAGGTGAGCCCGCCGGCCCCACCAGGCCCAGCGGGGTGCTCCCGGGCGCGCTCAGGGTCCTGGCGCGGTCTCGAAGCGCCAGGTGAAGCCCGTACGCGCCCCCGCCGGCGCGACGCGGTCGACGCGCCAGTAGTAGACGCGGCCGGGCTCCAGATCGGAGGCGCGGAAGAAAGTCTCCGCCACTCGCCCGCGGTACTCCAGCGGGAAGGACGTACCGAGGTAGATGTCGTGCTGGAGGCCCTCGTCCGCGGGCGCCCACGCGAGTCGAGTCGAGCGCCGCGTCCTGATTCCCGTCGAGAGGTGCGCGGGGGAGGGGCGCGCGGCCGGCTGCGGTAGCCCCGCAGCGCTGACCTCGAAGGTCCAGCGCGTCCCCTGCGTCCCGCCCCGCGCGTCGAGGCTGTCGACGCGCCAGGCGTACGCGCGCCCCGCCGCCAGCTCGGGGGCAGGGTGGGCGCACGAGGTCAGGCCGCGGGCGACCGGCGCCAGCTCGCCGTCCGCCGCTCCGAACCACACGTCGTACGCTTCGGCGTCCGGCGCCGCGCTCCAGCGCAGCTCCACTCCGCGGCTGACGTCGCCCTCGTGATCGGCGGGCGCAGGCGTGTGAGCCAGCCCCGGACCGCGCGGCCCCTCGTCCGCCGTGCGGAAGCTCCAGACGGGGCCGGGGCTCGCGCCGTGGGCGTTGTGCGCCTCCACGCTCCAGTAGTAGGTCGTGGCGAGCTCGAGCGTACCGAGGTTGAAGCCCTGCGCCATCGGCTCGAGCTCGGCGCGACGCTCGAGGTTCCTGGGGTCGGTGCCGAGGCGCACGATCTGTCGCCTCGCAGCCGTCGCGGGCAGCCAGCCGAGGTCGACGGCGGGATCCACATCCGTCACACCCTGCGCGGGATCCGGGTTCGCGCTCGGGGCGGGGGCGCCGGAGTCGAGCGCCGGCGCGTACGGGGCGGATGGCGCGGCCTCGCGCAGCGGGCGCTGGGCGTGCAGGGAGCGCAGCCAGGCGACGCGTGACCGCGCGTCCGGGTCGTCGATGCGGTTCTCGCGCTCCCAGGGATCTCGACGCAGGTCGAAGTAGCTCTGCTCGCCGTTGCGCCGATCGACGCTCCACTTGTCCGTCGTCGTCACCGCCATCTCCACCCGCTTCGAGCGCTCGAGGCCGAAGCTGACGAAGGCCGCCTCGCGCCAGTCGCTCGGAGCTCGCCCCGAGAGCAAGAGCTGCGCCAGTGAACGGCCGTCGAGACGCAGCCGCTCGAGCTGCGTGGGTGTCCAGCCGAGCAGCTCGACCAGGGTCGGGAAGAGATCGACGCCCGACGTCACGACCTGCGCCACGCTCCCGGGCTGCTCGGTCCCGGGGGCGCGGATCAGAAGCGGCACGCGGGTCAGGCACTCGTGCACGCTCCCGCCCTTGGTCCAGGCCCCGAATTCGGAGGCGTACTCGCCGTGATCGGACGTGAAGACCACCAGAGTCTGGCCCTCGATCCCGAGCTGCTCGAGGCGCTCGAGGACGCGGCCGATGTTGAAGTCGAGCTGGCTGACCAGTCCGTAGTAGTAGGAGAGGGCTTCCTTGTGCTCCGCCTCGCCCACGTTGGCGTAGCGCTCGCGGAAGGACTCCATGCGCGAGCCGACGGCCGCCTGGTGGTTCGGGGGGAGGGCCAGCTCCTCGAACGGATGGTAGAGATGGGCCCAGTCGAGCGGCTGCGCGGCCGCCGAGGGCAGGATCGGGGCGTGGGGCCCCTCGAAGGAGAGCCACAGGGCGAAGGGCTGGCCGTCCCCCGCCTCGCCGGCCCGCGCCTCGAGGAAGGCCAGGGCCTGGTCGGTGTACCAGCCGGCCGGGTGCAGGGCGTTCTCCTGGGTCGTGAAGCCGGCGGGCAGCTGCTGCATCCATTCGGCGAAGCGCGCTTCACGCCACAGGCTCACGCCCAGTTCCTCGCAGGCCCGCTTGTGGTCGTCGGAATCGACCACCTGGTCGAAGCCGTGGTCCGTCACGGCGCCCGGATGGTCGAGCCAGCGCAGGTGGTGCTTGCCGAAGCTGGCCGTGACGAGGCCGTGACGACGCGCCAGGGCCGGCAGGGTCAGCTCGCCGCGCGCCGGCTCCCAGACCTGGTTCCAGTGCACGCCGTGGTGCTCCGGGACGCGCCCGGTCAGGAGCGAGAGGCGCGACGGAACGCACTGTGGCGACACGCAATAGGCATGGGGAAAGCGCATGCCCGTGTCGGCCAGCCGATCGAGCTGCGGCGTGAGCGACCGAACCAGGCCGCCGAACCCGTTCGAGTCGCAGCCGAGCATGCGCGGATTGTGCTGATCGTCCATCAGGAACACGAGGTTCATGGGACGCTCGGTGCCAGCGGTCCGCCGCCCGGCGAAGGGCAGCAGCGCGACCAGCAAGAGGATCAGGAGCACGAGCCAGAGAGCTCGCATGGGCGCAGCCTCGAAGGGTCTGGGGAGGGAACGCAGTGTACACTCCCCCACAAGCCTGGAGCGCCGTGGCGCGACCTCCGCGCTGTGCCATGCAGAAACCCCTGCGCTCGTACTGGCCCTGGATGCTCGTCCCGTTCCTCATGTGGGTCGCGGCCGCGGCGCTCTACCTGCTCGCCACGCGCAACGACGCGGCGGCACCGTTCGAATACACGCTTCATTGAGCGCGCCCGGATCGATGCCCTCCACGGGAGAGCGGGTCGCGGCCGCGCGCTCGGA
>JAJFFA010000799.1 GCA_021776885.1 Planctomycetota bacterium | reverse complement strand
AGCTGCTCGGCCGAGAGCAGCTGCTTGAACTTGCCCTCGCTCTTGCTCACCTCGCGGTGGGCGCCCTCGGCGGCGGCCCAGCCCTCGAGGTCGACGCAGAGGCCGCGCTCGCGGGCCATCAGCTCGACCAGGTCCTGGGGGAAGCCGTCGGTGGCGTAGAGCTCGAAGGCCTCCTTGCCCGGCAGGGTCTTGGCTCCCTCACCCTCGATGCGCGCCGCCAGACGCTCGAAGCGCACGAGGCCCTTGTCGAGGGTCTTGGCGAAGGCCTGCTCCTCGGACCGGAGCACGATCTGGATGTGGTCGACGCGCTTGGCGATCTCGGGGAAGGCCTCGCCCAGGATCTGGGCCACGCTGGGCACCAGCTCGAACAGGAAGGGCTCCTTCGTGCCGAGGGTCTGGCGTCCGAAGCGCGCCGCGCGCCGGATCAGGCGGCGCAGCACGTAGCCGCGGCCCTCGTTCGACGGGCTGGCGCCATCGGCGACCGCGCTGCTCACCGCGCGCACGTGGTCGGCGCAGACGCGGAAGGCCACGTCGGACTCCTCGTCCCCCACCTCGTAGCCCTTGCCCGTGAGCTGGGACAGGCGCTCGAAGAGGGGCGTGAACAGGTCGGTGTCGTAGTTCGAGCCCTTGCCCTGCAGCACGGACAGGATGCGCTCGAAGCCCATGCCCGTGTCGACGGACCTGGCCGGCAGGGGCACCAGGCTGCCGTCGTCCTGACGGTTGAACTGCATGAACACGAGGTTCCACAGCTCGATGAAGCGCTCGTTCCCGGCGTTGACACCGATCTCAGGGTCGGCGCCGTCGGCCGGGTCCGTGCCCGGACCGCCGCGGTCGATGTGGATCTCACTGCAGGGACCGCAGGGACCCGTCTCGCCCATCTCCCAGAAGTTGTCGCGGCGGTCGAAGCGCAGGATGTGCGCCGGGTCGATGTCCGTCTCTTCGCGCCAGAGGGACTCGGCCTCCTCGTCGGGGCCCAGCCCGTCCTTCTCGTCCCCGCCGAAGACCGTGACCCAGAGCTTCTCCTTGGGCAGCCCCCAGACACCGGTCAGGAGCTCCCAGGCCCAGCGGATCGCCTCGCGCTTGAAGTAGTCGCCGAAGGACCAGTTGCCCAGCATCTCGAAGAACGTGTGGTGGTACGTGTCGCGTCCCACCTCCTCGAGGTCGTTGTGCTTGCCCGAGACGCGGATGCACTTCTGCGTGTCCACGGCCCGTGAGTAGGCCCGCGTCCCCGAGCCCAGGAACACGTCCTTGAACTGGTTCATCCCGGCGTTGGTGAAGAGCAACGTCGGGTCGTCCTGGGGGAAGACCGGGGCCGAGGGCACCTCGGCGTGGTCCACCCGGCGGAAGAAGTCGAGGAAGTCCCGTCGGACGCGGGACGCGGTGTGGCTGGTGGTGGGCGTGGGCATGGCGAAAGAGGCTCGAGGGAAGCCCGCGAGCATACGCCAAGTCCGCGCCCGGTTCACCGAGAGGGAGCCCGGCGCCGGTCACTTTCGTTCCGCGCTACAGCCAGCGCGGCGAGGCCACGCTTGCAGCGGCGGCTGAGCCGCTGCTGGCGCGCGCCGTGCTGGCCTCAGGCCTTGGCCTTGGCCTTGGCCGGGACGGAAGCCTTCGCCGGGGGTGCCGAAGCGCCCGCCGGGCCGGACTCCTTCGCCGCGGGCGGCGCCGGGGAGGCTGCCGGGGGCGGCGTCGGGTCGATGTCCTTGGGGATCAAGTCCTCGCGAATCGCGGCCACGACGACCTCGGCCAGGTCCGGGTTGTCGGACAGGAAGGCACGGGTCTTCTCGAGCCCCTGGCCCAGGCGAATCTCGCCGTCCTTGGGGTGCACCATCGAGTACCAGGTCCCCGACTTCTGCACGATCCCGGCCTGCAGCCCCAGGTCGATCAGCTCGCCCTCGCGGCTGATCCCGCGGTTGTACAGGATGTCGAACTCGACCTTGCGGAAGGGCGGAGCGATCTTGTTCTTGACCACCGTCACCTTGGTGCGGTTGCCGACCACGACGTCGCCGTCCTTGAGCTGGCCGATGCGACGGATGTCGAGGCGCACGGAGGTGTAGAACTTGAGCGCCCGGCCACCGGTGGTGGTCTCGGGACTGCCGAACATCACGCCGATCTTCTCGCGGATCTGGTTGATGAAGATCACCAGGCAGTCCGACTTGGCGATGGCGCCGGTGAGCTTGCGCAGGGCCTGGCTCATCAGGCGCGCCTGCAGGCCGACGAAGCTGTCGCCCATCTCGCCCTCGATCTCGGCCCGCGGCACCAGGGCCGCCACCGAGTCGATCACCACCACGTCGACGGCGTTGGAGCGCACCAGGGTCTCGACGATCTCGAGTGCCTGCTCACCCGTGTCCGGCTGGCTGACCAGGAGGTCGTCCAGCTTCACGCCCAGCTTGCGGGCGTAGGACGGGTCGAGGGCGTGCTCGGCGTCGACGAAGGCGCAGATGCCCCCCGTCTTCTGGGCCGAGGCGATCACGTGCAGGGTCAGGGTCGTCTTGCCCGAGCTCTCCGGGCCGAAGATCTCGACCACGCGACCGCGGGGCAAGCCCTTGCCGCCCAGGGCGATGTCGAGGTTGAGCGAGCCCGTGGAGATGCCCTTGATCTCGCGAATCAGGTCCGTCGTGCTGCCCAGGCGCATGATCGAGCCCTTGCCATAGCTCTTTTCGATGTCGCCGATGGCTGCGGACAGGGCCTTCTCGCGACCGGAGTCGGAGATGCCCTTGGTCGGCTTGGAAGATGCTTTCGCCTTCGGACCGGACGAACCCGGGCCCGAGTTCGAGCGTTGGAAACTCATGGAATCGTTGCTTTCAGAATTGGGGCGGAGCCACCGCCCTGCGTCACGGAACTCGGACCTTCCAGCGCCGATTCTAGCCCTCCGGAAAGGGCGTTGGAACACGGCTCCTCACCTTCTCGGACCGACGGCGCCCCCCGGGGGTTGCCAGGAAAGCTGCGGAAGCCTCGGGCGGCCTCTCCCAGGCCTCAGGAGCCCGGGTTCGTGGCGGGTACCGGGGCCTCGTGGTCCTGGAACAACTCGCTGCGCTTCAGCCCCATGCGGTGGGCGTACCAGCGCCCGAAGGTCCACATCGTCTCGAGGGCGTAGATCGACGAGCGCGTGAAGTTGATGCTCGAGGCCTCGTCGAAGTAGCGCACCGGCACCGGCAGGTCGCCCAGCTTGAAGCCGAAGTGGCAGGCCTGGACCAGGAACTGGCTGTCGAAGACGAAGTCGTCGCTGTTGCGCTCGAAGGGCAGGGTCTCCAGCACCTTGCGGCCGTAGGCCCTGAACCCGGAGTGCCACTCGCCCAGGTTCTGGCCCGAGAGCACGTTCTCGATGATCGTCAGCCCGCGGTTGGCCAGGTACTTGGCCATGGGCATGCCGCCCTTCAGGGCCTCGCGCCGGGTGCGGATGCGGTTTCCGAGGACCACGTCGCAGTTGCCCATGCGGATGATGTCCACCGCGGCGCGGATCATGCGCGCGTCGTACTGGTCGTCCGCGTGCAGCATCACCACAAAGTCCGCCCCGTGCTCCAGGGCAGTGCGGTAGCAGGTCTTCTGGTTGCCGCCGTAGCCCTTGTTGACGTCGTGGACGATCAGGGTCACGGGCAGGGAACGGGCCACGTCCGACGTCTCGTCCTTGGACTGGTCGTCGACGACGATGATCTCGTCCACGTCTTCCTTCGGAATGTCCTCGTAGACACGCCTCAGGGTGCTCGCCGCGTTGTAGGCGGGCATCACGACAATGGTCTTTCCTCGCTCAGCCATCCCCTCATTATGTCACAGCGCCGGCAGCGGGGCCCGCGTGCCCACCCGGAAAGGTCGCCCAGGAAGGTCACCGGGAAGGGCCAGGGGCGCTTGACAGCTTCCCCCAGCCCGCGATCATGACCGGATGGCTGGACCTCGGGCGTGCACCGCCCCCCCTGCGTGGAGCCGTGGCTCGAGTCTGGCCCTCGGGCTGCTCCTGGTCCTGGCCCTCGGCAGCCTGCCCTGGCTGTGGCACGGGAGCTACGCCTCGACCCTGCTCTACGCCGCCGACGGCGCGATCTACCTGATCTGCGCCCGCCACCTGCTGCGCGGCGAGGGCTACAGCTACCTGGGCCAGCCCTTCGTCGTCCGGCCTCCGGGCTTCGCCGTGGTGCTGCTGCCGCTCTTGGCCATCCTCGGCTACGGCGCCCACGGGCTGACCCTGTTCGTCTACCTGACCGGCGTCCTGGCCCTGGTGCTGCTCTTCCTGCTCGAGCGCCCGCGCCTGGGCGCGCCGGTGGCCCTGGGGGTCTGCGTCATCCTGTGGGCCACGCCGCTCTACCCGCTGGTCTGCAACCAGATCATGTCGGACCCCCTGGGCATGGCGCTCCTGTTCGGAGCGCTGATCCTCGAGCGCAGCACCCGGCGCCGCGCCAGCCTGCCCGGCGACCTGGTCCTGGGCGTCCTGATCGGCGTCGCCGCCTACGTGCGCACGGTCTGCGTGCTGCTCGTCCCGGCCATCCTGCTGGCGCGCCTCTGCGCTGCCCTGTGGGGCGCGCAGCGCGGGCGCGAGCGCCCCCTGCCCTTCGTCGCCCGGCGCCTCGCGCCGCTGGTCGTCGTTCCCTGGCTCGTGCTCCTGCCCTGGAGCCTGCGCAACGCCGCGGTCACCCCGGACGGCGCGGTCGAGCACACCCTCTTCCACTCCTACTCGGTGGCCATGTGGCACACCGACATGACCGACCCCGCCTCGCCGCGCATCTCCTGGGACGACCTCGTCGCGCGGGTCGAGGCGCGCAGCCACGACATCGTCACCAGCCTGGGCAGCGGGTTCGGCGACTTCGGCTACGAGCCACGCGAGATCGCCTTCTGCCTGGCCCTGATCCTGGCCTGGGCCGTGGTCCTGGTCCGGCGCCGCGAGGCCTCCGACTTCTTCGTCGGCGGCGCCCTGGCCGTGACCAGCCTCTACTTCGCCTACCAGCCGCGGCTGCTGCTTCCGGTCTGGGCCCTGCTCGTGCCCTGCGCCGCGTGGCTGGCCCTCGACGGGCTGCGTCGCGTGGCGAGCGAGCGCCTGGCCCAGACCCTGGTCAGCGGCGTGCTCTTCGCCTGCGCCGCCTGGCACTTCGACCCCCAGCCGAAGCTGCACGCGACGATGGAGAAGACCCACGCCGAGTTCCTCGAGGCGCTGGAGTGCAGCCGCGACGCCTTCGCATCGGACGACGTCCTGTGCGCCGGTCAGGCGGCGCACTTCACCCTGGCCCTCGACCGCCCGGTGCTCTCCCACCGGCGCGCCTTCCGCGACGCGGGCGTCCCGGGCTGTCTGGCGTTCCTCGAGCGCCACGGGGTCGACGGCCTGGTCCTGAACACGAGCCGGCGCAGCGACGCGCGCCTCTTCGCGGCCCTGGAGCAGGACCCGCGCGCCAGGATCCTGGGCGAGTTCAAGTCCTGGACCGTCATGCGCCTGAAGCCGTAGGCAGGCCGTAGCACGATGGCTCCGCTGCCCTCCGCCCCCTATCCTCGCCCCATGCGCGCGTCGCTCCCCGTCCTGGCCCTGGCCCTCGCCGCCACGTGCAGCCCCGCGCAGGATCCCACGCCGCGCCTCGACCTGCTGCTCGTCTCCCTCGACACGACCCGCGCCGACCACCTCTCGGCCTACGGCTACGGGCTGCCCACCTCCCCGGCCCTCGAGGCCCTGGCGGCCGAGTCCCACCGCTTCGCCGCCGCTTACACGGTCATGGGCCTGACCCTGCCCGCCCACGCCGCCCTGTTCACGTCGCTCTACCCCAGCGAGCTGGGTCTGCCCGGGAACGGCTTCCCCGTTCCGAGCCAGGCGCAGACCCTGGCCGAGCGCCTGGCCGACGCGGGCTACGCCACCCGCGCCTTCGTCAGCGCCGGCACGCTGCACCGCCGGCTCGGCATCGACCAGGGCTTCGACGCCTGGGACGGCCCCGAGGACGCACCCCAGCGGGACGGGGCCGAGACCGTCGAGCGCGCCCTCGCCTGGCTCGGCGCCGCGCACGCGGACGCGCCACGCTTCACCTTCGTGCACCTCTTCGACGCCCACACCTGGTACGAGCCCCCCGCCGCCTGCGCCGAGCTCTTCGACGCCCCGGCCGGCGTGCACCCGCCCGAGCGCGGGTTCGTCTCGGACCGGGCCCTGCTCGACGCCGCCGCGCGCCGCGCCGCCCGCGCCGCCTACGACGCCGAGCTGCGCCATGCGGACAACCAGCTCGCGCGCCTGCTCGCCGCCCTCGACGCGAGCGGCCGCGCGCAGCGCACCCTGGTCGTCGTCGTCGCCGACCCCGGCGAGATCCTCGACGAGCGCTTCGACGCCGAGGGCTACGCCTTCGACCACGGCGAGTACCTGACCCCGGCCGAGCTGCACGTCCCGCTGCTCCTGCGGCTGCCCGCCGCGCACCCCCACGCGGGCGCCGCGATCCACGCCCAGCCCGTGGGCCTGATCGACGTCACGCCGACCCTGCTCGAGCTGCTCGGGCTGCCCGCCGAGGAGCCCCTCTCCGGCCGCTCCCTGGTGCCGCTGATCGAGGGCGCGCCACTCCCGCGGCGCGTGGTCGTCAGCCAGCGCCGCGAGCTGGGCAAGGTCGAGCGCGCGCTCCTGGGCGAGGCCGCCTGGTCCGTGGTCGACGGCGCGTGGCTCGGCGTCCAGCGCGACAGCGAGCCCCTGCGGGTCTACGACCTCGCCCGCGACCCCGAGGCCGCGCGCGACGTCGCCGCCGAGGAGCCCGAGCGGGCCACGCGCATGGTCGCAGCCCTCGATGCCTGGCGCGCGAAGCACGGCGCGGCGCTCTGGCCCGAGGCCGCCGCGGGCGCCCAGCGCGACCCCGACCTGGACGCCACCCTCGACGCCCTCGGCTACTCGAGCGGCGACGAGGACGAGGACGCGGATTAGTGAGCGACGCCCCCGCCAGCGGGACGCCGGGCGTCGCAACCCGGCTCGAGCGCTGGGCGCCGTGGCTCCTGGGGCTCGCGCTCCTGGCCAGCGCGCCCTGGACCTACTGGCACAGCTACGCCGCCACCCTGCAGAGCGGCGGCGACGGCTCGCTCTATCTGCTGTGTGCGCGCAGCCTGCTGGACGGCGCGGGTTACAGCTACCTGGGCGAGCCCTTCGTCATCCGCCCGCCGGGCTTCTCCGTGCTGGTCGCTCCGCTGCTGGCCGTGTTCGGCTTCGAGCCCGGCGTCCTGACCCTGGGCGTGTGGCTCTGCGCGGTGCTGCTCGTGGTGCTCTTCTTCCTGTACGCGCGCGGCCGCGTCGGCAGCGGCCTGGCCCTGGTGCTGGCCCTGGTCGTGTGGCTGAACCCCTTCGTGCGGCTGCTCTCGAACCAGGTCATGTCGGACATCCCCGGCCTGGCCGCCCTCTTCGCGTGCCTGCTCTTCGAGCGCCGCGCGCGCCGCAGCCCGGGTCCCTGGCCGACCCTCTCACTCGGCGTCCTGATCGGCCTCGCCGCCTACCTGCGTACGGTCAACATCCTGATCGCGCCAGCCCTGGTGCTGGCCCGCGCCCTCGCGCCGCAGGGCGACGCCGACGTGACCCGTCCCGTGCGCGGCGCGCGCAGCCCCACGGCCCTGCTGCGCTTCGCCGCGCTGCGCCTGGCGCCCCTGCTGCTCCTGCCCTGGCTCGTGCTCCTGCCCTGGAACCTGCGCAACGCCGCCGCCGCGCCCGACGGGCCCGCGCAGCACACCCTGCTGCACTCCTACTCCGTCGCCCAGTGGCACACGGACATCTCCGACCCGGCCTCGCCGCACATCACCTGGGGCGACTTCGGCGAGCGCTGCCAGGAGCGCGCCCGCGACGTCGCTGCCGCCCTGGGTAGCCGCATGGCCCGGCCGCAGCCCGGAACGGGGGACTGGATCGTGCTCGGGCTCTTCGTGCTGCTGCTCACGATCTCCATGGCCCTGCGCCGCCGAGCGGGCGACTTCCTCGCCGGCGGCACCCTGCTCGTGACCCTGATCTACTTCGGGTTCATGATCCGTCTCGTGCTCCCGATCTACATGCTCGGGCTGGTCGCCGCAGCCTGGACCCTGCGCGCTGCCCTGGCCCGTGCCCTGCCCGCGGGCTGGGCCAGCGTCGTCGTCGCCGGCGCCGCCCTGGCGCTCGGGCTGCACGACAGCGCCGCCGTCGGACCCGAGCGGCGCG
>JAJFFA010000798.1 GCA_021776885.1 Planctomycetota bacterium | reverse complement strand
GGGGGCGGCGGGGGTCGGCGCCCCTCGGGGCGTCGGCGGGGGCAGAGGCGGAACGTCCGCTTACTGGTGCGGGCGCCGAAGCTTCACTCCGCCGCCGTGGCGGTGTCGTCGAGAGCCCGAGGGGGGCACAAGACCGGCACCGAGGATAAGAGCATGGCGCGGAGGCGCGCGGGGCTCCAGCCCCTAGCCGGGGTAAGACTCCAGCAAACGACCCCGGTGACCCTCCACGCCGGCTGGGCTACCTGGGGCGGAGGCGGCGTTCGGTGGTTCTTCGATACCTAATTCCCACAGGCTCGCCGACCCGCTGGCGTCGCCTCCGCTCCGGGCCCTGACATTGTAGCGCCGGGTGGGGGGCACCGAACGGACCGAGGCGGGGAGCGCTGAACGCTCCCCGCCTCGGGTCGCCCCGGCCCGGCCCCGCGAGGGGTTCCGGGCGAGGCGCTCAGCTCGCCCCGGCCTCCTGGCCTGGGCAGCCCTGGGTGCGATGGCTCACGGGCAGAAGGGAACGGCCACCGCGTCCGAGAGGTTGAAGCCGCTGCCGCCGGGGCCCGTGCGGTCGCGGTAGATGAACTGGAAGTTCCAGGTCGAGCCGGCCGTGATCTGGCCCGCCGGGCTGGGCGGGTTGTTCACGTCGATCGTGCGTGTGAAGGTCCCGGCGACACCGGTGCGCACGATCGGCATCAGGTCGAAGGTCGGGCTGCCGAGGCACTGGAAGCCGTCGCCAAAGGGCGTCATGGCCTGACCCATCGAGTAGCGGAAGAGGCCGGCCTTGCTCGCCGGGGCGCCAACGACCGAGAGGCCGAAGGCATTGGCGCCGACGCTCTGGGAGCCGGCCATCGAGATGCTGGCGCTGCTGCCGACCGAGTTGATGCCACCCATGCAGTAGTTCATCGGCGACCCGCAGCCGCCGTTCACGGGCCCGACGTCGTCGGTCAGAATGTCGTCGATGGCCGCCTCGACGATCGAGCCGCCGGCCAGGTCCGAGGCGCGGAAGCGCAGCTGCACGTTGGCGGTCGGGAGCACGAAGCTCGCGACGTCCACGGCGACCTTGACCCAGCCGCCGGTTGTCCCGGCGCCGCCCGGACCGACCACCTCGACCGGCGTCCAGCTGGCGCCGCCGTCATTGGAGATGTCGACCTCGAAGATGTCGGCCCCCGGCTCGGCGCCGGTGTTGTTGGAGTACCAGCGCCAGTAGCGCACCTGGGCGTTGGTCAGGCCCGAGAGGTCGAAGATCGAGGAGTAGAGCGTGGTGACGCCGCCGTCGACGTCGTTCTCGCCCAGGCCGCCACCCGGGGTGCCCTGGCCGGTGAACCAGGTGTTGATGCCGCCGACCGAGTGGTCGTCCTCGGGCTGGGCGCCGGTCCCGAGAGGGTCGCCGAGCTCCCACATGCCGGTCGTGGCCGTGTCCGCCGGGTCGCCCGTGAGCCAGCCGTCGGGGCCGCTCTCGAAGGCCGTGTTCTGGACCACGGTGACGACGCCCACGCGGAACGGCAGGCCGTCGTTCGGGTCGGCGGGGACCATCTTGCCCAGGCCCATCGAGTCGCTGCCCTCGACGAAGTACTCCACCCGCGCGGGGGAGGGGATGCCGGGGATCATGGCCTGGTAGTCGTCGCCGCCGATGCTGGTCATCGGCAGGGTCAAGAGCGCTCCACCGTCGACGCGGTAGTGCAGCTCGGTACTGGTCACGGGCGGGAAGACACCGGCGCTGATCGTGGCCGTCACGGCGTAGGGCCCGGCCTCGTTCAGCGTGTCGGCCAGCTGCGTCACGTTCGTCACGTCGACGAAGATGTCCGCGCCCGGGAAGCCTTGCTCGCGGAAGGCCATGTCGATGTCGATCACGTTCGGCGTCCCGTTCAGAAGGTTGCCGTCGTTGTCGTCCAGGGTCAGCCACTGGGTCTCGATGATCGGCGCGATGTCGGCCTGGTCGAAGCCGTTCATCCAGTTCATGAACAGGGTGTCCGCGATCATGTCACCCATGGCGTTGCCGTGGGTGGTGTTGAGGTTGCGACGGATCTTCCAGGCCGCGCCCATCCAGACCTCGCCGTCGGCGTGCACCTGGCCATAGCAGCCCGTGCCGCACCACTGGCGCGTGTTGGTGCCGTTGCGCACGTTGCAGCCGGCGCCGCAGAACCCGTCGCCCAGGACAGGCGTGTCGAAGGTGTACATGGCGAAGACGTCCGCGTTGCCCTCGCCCATGCCGCTGGAGTTGTTGCCCGTGCCGTAGAGCACGTTGAGCCAGTGCCCCAGCTCGTGGGTCACGACGGTCGAGAAAGCCGTGTTCTCGCAGCCGCCGCCGGCCAGGAAGAAGTTGATCGAGACGCCATCGAAGAAGGCGTTGCAGGTCGCGGAGAGGTTCGCGTTCGACGTGACGATGAAGTCCGCGGTCGCGTCCGTGGGGGTGGTCGCGCGCACGAAGTCGCGCGTGGCCATGACGCCGTTGTAGCAGTTGGCCTGGGACGTGATCGTCTCCGTCGGCGCCGGGTTGAGCAGGACCGTGTTGTTCTGGTTGGCGGGCAGGTTCTGCATCACGACGTGGTCGTTGCCCAGGTCGTCGATGACGTCGTTGAACGTGCCGACGAACTCGGCCGTGACGTCGAGTGCGGTGTTGATGCCGGGGTAGACGAAGTCACCGTTCTCGTCGGCGAAGACGACGCCCTGGGTGGCCGACGTGATGCGCGCGAAGGGCACCGGGACCATGCCGGGCGGGTTGCCCGCGGTGTCCGGGGTGAGGCCCGGGGTCGCGTTCATCATGACCGTGCCGCGCACGTCGAAGTCGTGCACGCGCACCTCGGTCTCGAGCACGGCGCCGCTCTGCGCGTCGATCTCGTAGGCGAAGCCCACGGGGCGCGTGTCCTGCTCGCGCTGGAAGAGCTCGAAGGTCCAGGCCAGCCGGCCCTCCTCGCCGCCGTTCGTGCGCGCGAAGACCAGGCTGGCGCTGCCCACTTCGGTGGGGGCGCCGTGGGCGCGGGTGAAGTGCTCGATGGCGCCGCGCTGGGCAGCGGCGGCCGAGAGCGCGGGCTGAACGCCCTCACCCGCGAGGCCCTGGATCGCCGTGGTGTGCAGGGCCAGGAGCCGGCCCGTGGTGTCGAAGATCAGGCTCACTCCAGCGTCCTCGACCGGGACGCCGCGCACCTCCTGGCGCAGCTGAACCGAGTACTTGTCGGTGGTGTTGACCTGACCGAGGGGCAGGAAGACCACGCGCTCGTCGACGAACGACGCACCCGAGAGGGAGTGGAAGCCGGCGGTCTCGGCCAGGAAATGTCGCGCCAGGGAGAACCACTGGGCGTCGCTCTCGGGCTGCAGCGGGCCCCGGGCGTTGCCGCCGTAGAGCATCTCGAGCCGGCCGCTGCGGGCGCGCACGTCGACGCGCCAGCTCGCTCCGTGCTCGGCACGCCAGGTGCCGAGGGCAGCCTCGAAGGCTCCAACGTGGGACGCGCGTCCCTGGGCGGAGGCGAACGCGGGGAGCGCGCCAAGGGCGAGAGCGGTGATCAACACACTTCGTTTCATGGGGAACCTGTCGAGGGGGCTGAGCCTGGGGACGGGAGTGCTGGGTGCGCGCCGTCGAGCACCGGCTCGCAGCGGGGGATGGGCGCGCCCGCGCATTATGCACGCTGTGCGTTCCCGAGGGGGGCCTGGGGGCGCAACATCGGCCGTGGACGGCGCGTGCAAGTTCCTGCGCCGCCCCGAGGGCCCTACGGAAAAGGTCCCAAAGCGAGAACGCCCGGCCCTCCTCGCGGAGAGCCGGGCGCTCGAAGAGTGCTGGAGGCCAGGTCCGCCGGGACCCGACTCCCTCAGCGTGCGATCACGGGCAGAACGGAACCGAGACGCCGTCCGTCAGGTTGAAGCCGTTGCCGCCGGGGCCCATCGGATCACGGAACCAGAACTGGAAGTTCCAGGTCGAGCCGGCCGTGATCTGGCCGCCCGCTGCCGGCGGGTTGTTGAGGTCCAGCACGCGCGTGACCTGGCCCGCGCCGTCCGTCATCGTGACCGGGTTCAGGCGGAAGATCGTGCCCGCGACGCAGCGGAAGCCATCGCCGAAGGGGATCTGGCCCTGACCCGCGCCGTAGAAGAACAGGCCCGAGTTGTTGGCCGGGGCGCCGCTGGCGCTGACACCGAAGGTGTTGTCGGCCACGACCTGCGAGCCGACGGCTGCGATGGTCGCGCTCGCGCCGCTCGAGTTGGCGGTGTTGACGCAGTAGTTCGACGGCGCCGGGCAACCGTTGCCCGGAGCGACGTCGTCCACGATCACGTCGTCGATCGCCGCTTCGACGATCGAGCCGTTACCCAGGTCGGACGCGCGGTAGCGCACCTGCACCTGGTTCGTCAGGCTGACGAAGGCGGAGACGTCGATGATGTTGCGGAACCAGCCGCCGTTCGACTGAGCGCCGCCCGGGCCGATCGTCTCGACCGAGGTCCAGTTCGCACCACCGTCGTCGGAGATGTCGATCAGGAAGGTGTCGTCGACCACGCCGTTGGTCTGGTTGGAGTACCAGCGCCAGTAGCGAATCTGCGGGGCGAAGAGCCCGGTCATGTCATAGGTGTCGGAGAGCAGCGTCGTCGTGCCGCCGTCGACGTCGTTGTCGCCCAGGCCGCCGCCCGGGCCAGCGTTGCCGGTGAACCAGCACTGCACGCCGGGGACGCTGTGGTCGTCCTCGGGCTGGGCGGCTGTGCCGACCGGGTTCGCGCGCACCCAGATGCCCGTGGTCGCGTTGTCGCCAGCGGCGCCGCTGGAGAAGCCACCGTCTTCGCCATTGAAGTTCGTCTCGACGAGGATGGTCGTGAGACCCACGCGGAAGAACGGCGAGTTGTCCGGCTCGTCCACGTTGGAGCCGTCCTGGGCGGCCGAGTCCGTGCCCTCGACGAAGTACTCGACGCGGGCCGGGGAGGCCACGCCGGGAAGGCTCGCGCGGTAGGTGTCACCGCCGATGTTGCCCATCGCGATGCTCTGCAGCGCGCCGCCGTTGACGCGGTAGCGCAGGTTGGCGCTCGCCACAGGCGGGCTGAGCAGGGCGACGATGTCGGCGTCGACCGTGTACGGACCGGCCTCGTCCATCGTGTCGGCAAGGGTCGTGACGTTCGTGATCTGGATGAAGTCCAGATCGACGCCCGGGAAGCCCTGCTCGCGGAAGGCGCTGTCGATGTCGCCGTAGTTGGGCGTGCCGTTGCCGGTGTTGCCGTCGTCGTCGTCCAGGGTCAGCCACTGCTCCTCGATGATCGGAGCGATGTCGGCCTGGTTGAAGCCGTTCATCCAGCCCATGAACAGGGTGTCGGCGATCAGGTCGCCCATGGCGTTGCCGTGGGTGGTGTTGAGGTTGCGGCGGACCTTCCAGGCCGCGCCCATCCAGACCTCGCCGTCGGCGTGCACCTGGCCGTAGCAGCCCGTGCCACACCACTGGCGGGTGTTGTTACCGCTGCGGATGTTGCCGCCGCCGGAGAAGCCCTGCCCGACCTGGGGCACGTCGTAGGTGTACATCGCGAAGACGTCGGCGTTGCCCTCACCCATGCCGCTCGAGTTGTTGCCGGTGCCGTAGCGCACGTTCAGCCAGTGCCCGAGCTCGTGGGCCACGACCGTCGAGTAGGCCGTGTTGACGCAGCCCCCACCGGACTGGAAGAAGTTGATCGAGCCGCCATCGAAGAAGGCGTTGCAGGTCTGCGTGAGGTTCGGGTTCGAGACGATCACGAAGTCCGAGGTGCTGTCCGTCGGCGTGATGCGACGCACGTAGTCGCGCACGGCCTGGGCGCCGTTGTAGCAGTTGGCCTGGGCCGTGACCTGGGCCCCGGTGCCCGGGTTGAGCAGGATGGTGTTGTTCTGGTTCGGCGGCAGGCTCTGCGTGACCGCGTGGTCGGCGCCGGCCTGGTTGTTCACGTTGTTGAACGTGCCACGGAACTCGGCGGTGACGTCGAGGTTCGTGTTCACGCCGACGTAGTTGAAGTCGCCGTTTTCGTCCGCGAAGAGCGTGCCCGCGGAGGAGGTGACGCGGGCGAAGGGCACCGGGAACTGCACCTCGGGGTTGCCCGCGGTGTCCGGGGCCGTGCCGGGGGTGGCGTTCATCATGACCGTGCCGCGCACGTCGAAGTCGTGCACCAGCTGCTCGGTCTCGAGCAGCGCACCCGTGCGCGCGTCGATGGCGTACTCGAGCCCGGTCGGCTTGGTGTCGGCGTAGCGCTGGAACAGCTCGAGCTGCCAGGCCAGGGTGGCCTCGTCGTTCGTGCCCACGCGGGCGAAGATCAGGCTGGCGCTACCGATCTCGGTCGGGGCGCCGAAGCTCTGCGAGAAGTGCGCGACGGCGGCGCGGGCCGCGGCGTCGGCGCTCAGGCCAGGCGAGGTGGAGGCGCCCTCGAGCCCGGACACGGCGTTCGTGTGCAGGGCCAGCAGGCGTCCATCGGTGCTGAAGATCATGTTGATCGCAGCGTCCTCGACCGGCACTCCGCCGATCTCCTGGGTCAGGCGCACCGCGTACTTGTCGGTGCTGTTGACCTGCCCCAGGGGCAGGAAGGACACGCGCCCGTCGACGAAGGAGCCGCCGTTGTGGTGCTGCAGGCCGCTCGTCTCGGCCAGGAAGTGCCGGGCCAGGCCGAACCACTCGGCGTCGCTGCGGGGCTGGATCGGGCCCGCGGCGTTGCCGCCATGGATCAGCTCGACGCGGCCGGAGCCGATGCCCCGGGTCACGCGCCAGGAGCTGCCGTGCTCGGCGCGCCAGGCGGCGAGCTGGGCCTCGAACTCGACGGGGGACGGCGGCGGCGCCTGGGCGAAGGCAGCCGTGGTGAGGGCGCTGACGCAGAGCAGGCCCGTGAAGAACGGTTGTTTCATGGGAGAGGCTTGGAGTCGCTAGGGATCTGAGAGGTGGGGTGCCCGAGCCGGGGCTGGCCAGGGTTCGAGCCGAGTCACCGCACCCACAAGCATCCCCTGCGGCGCCACGCGAGGCGCAGCGCTGGGCCGGGAAAGCAGAGAGCGGTGAGGTCAGCTCGAGCAGGAGCCTTCGGGGGGCGACCTCGCTGGGGGTGAGAGGCGGGGAACCGAGTTGGAACGGAGCCGATCCAGCTCCCGCTGTCGTGCGGGACGGGGGAAGGCGCTTCGGGGTTCCTCTCGCTATCCCTCGGCAGGGTAGGAGTCCTGTAATTCTACCCTGAGTGACCTATGCTCGCCCGCGACCCGCGAGCGACTTGGGTCACAGACACACTTCGGACACGAATCCAGGGAGAGCATGAAGATCCGCATCGAGTACTGCACCCAGTGAAACTACGAGCCTCAGGCGGCCGGTCTGGTCGCCGAACTCAAAGCCATTCACCCCGAAGCCGAGTTCGAGCTGGTGCCCTCGGGTGGGGGAGCCTTCGAGGTCGCCCTCGACGGTAAGGCGATCTTCTCGAAGCTCGCGCTCGAGCGTTTCCCGGCCTACCAGGAGATCCCTACCGCGATCGCGGTCGCGGACTGAGCCACGCCCCGGCCAGAGGCCGAATTCCCCCCGGCCAGAGGGCGAATTCCCTACGGCCAGAGGGCGAACCCTCCTACGGCCAGAGGGCGAACCAGAGGAGGCCGAGGACGAGGGTGACAAGAACCGCTGTCGTGGTGGACGGCGCGGTGCGTCTGACCACGGAGGTGCGCGAAACCATGGTGTCGATCCGGGGGAGAACTGAGAGAGGATGACCGCAGCGCGGCCACCTGAAGGGATACCACATCCCCCGCAGGTTGGGTGCTCGGGCCACCCGGATCTGCCGGGTTTTCCACTCCGGGGGGGAGTTTTCGACGGGCTATCCCCGAGTCTTCCACAGCTCGTCTATTGTGGATTGATAGTGTCCCCCGTCCTAGCAACCCCCCCCGAGAGGCGGCCCATCCTGGCCCGGGCCCTGGTCTCGGGCCTGGCCACCCTGGTCGCCGTGGGCCTCGCCTGGCGGGTCCTCGGGCGCAGCGCGGCCCCGGTCGCCTTCGTCGCCCAGGCGGCGGAGGTCGATGCCCTCCTGGCCGAGCGGCGGGCTGCCGGCGGGGCCCAGTTCCCGCGCTACGACGCCCAGGGCCGGCTGCTGCTCGAGCCCATGGACGCGGCCGTGGCGCGCACCCTGTTCGTGATGCCGGCGCAGACCTTCGAGTACGACCCGGCGCGCTACTACCGCTACCTGCCGCAGCTCGAGCGCGGGGCGGAGTGGCCCGAGCACCCGGACGGGCACTGGACACGGCGCACCAACGGGGCGGGCCTGCGCGAGGACGACGAGCTGCGCCTGGGGGACGTCGAGCTGTCGGTCCTCGTGACCGGCGACTCCCACACCGATGGCGTGTGCAACAACGCGGAGTCCTTCACCAACCAGCTCGAGGCGCGCCTCGCCGCGCGTCATCCCGAGCGCTCGGTCGGCGCCCTCAATGTCGGCCTCGTGGGCTACTCCTTCTTCAACTACCTCGGCGTGCTGCGCGGCCACCTCGACCCGGCCCCCGACGTGTTCGTCGTGGCCGTCTACGGAGGCAACGACTTCCTCGAGGCCCTGCGGCCCTTCCACTGGTTCCGCGGCACCGAGTTTCCGCGGCGGCCGGAGGGCTACCGCGAGCGCGTCGAACGCGCCCAGGCGGTGTCGACCGCGTCCCTGGCCCAGGGTCTGAATCAGGTCATGTTCCTGAGCGAGTTCCCCGACCAGGTCGAGCTCGCCATCGAGGCCATGCAGCTGTGCGTGACCGAGATCCGGCGCGAGTGCGACGCGCGCGGTGTGCGCCTCGTCGTCGTGTACATCCCCCCGGCGTACGAGGTCGGCTGGACCTGGCTCGACGCAATGCTCGGCGCGGCCAGCGACGAGCTCGGACTCGACGCGGGGGACTTCGACGTCGCGCGACGCCTGGCCCAGGCGCTCTTCGCGACCCTCGATGCCCTGGGCGTCGATGGCCTGGACGCCACGGCCTGGTTCGCCGAGGCACCGGGGCCTTGCTACTGGGAGCGCGATCTGCACATCGATCTCGAGGCCCAGGCCCTCATCGCCGAGCGCCTCGACGAGCACCTGGCCGCCGGAGGCGGGCGCCTGCGTCCCCCGCGCGAGCTGCACCCGGACGGTCCCTTCGTCGAGCGCAACGCGCGCGGCCAGGTGCTGGTCGAAGGCCTGTGGCTGGCCGGCCGCCGGCACGGGCGCTGGATCGAGTCCTGGCCCACGGGAGGCGTGCGCTCCGAGGGCGACTGGAGAGCCGGCGAGCGCGACGGTGAGTGGTCCTTCTACCACCCGAATGGCGTGCTCCACGAGCGCGGCGAGTACTCCGCCGGGCGCCGCGTCGGCGTCTGGACCGAGTGGCACGAAGGGGGCAGCCAGGCCCGGGCGGGGGAGTACCTGGACGGCCAGCCCCACGGCCTCTGGCGTGAGCACACGCCGCAGGGCGTTCTGGTCAGCGAGGGCTCGTTCCTCGAGGGCCAGCGCCAGGGGCCCTGGACGACGTGGCGCCCCGACGGCTCGCTCCTGTTCTACGCGGAGTACGAGCGGGGCACGATGCACGGTGCCTTCCGCCGCGTTCATGTCGGCGGCGAGGTCCAGGCCGAGGGCGAGATGCGCGGCGGGGCGCGCTCGGGTCGATGGACGATGCGCTACCAGGACGGCACCCTGCGCGCGGAGGGCGCGTACGTCGCGGGCGAGCGCCACGGACCCTGGCGCTACTTCAGCGAGCAGGGCGTGCTGGACCCGGAGACCAGCGGCACCTACGCCAAGGACGCCCGCGTCGGCGAGTAGCGCCCGGCCCAGCTCGGGAACTTCCGACTCCGGGGCTAAATGCGCCGGCGCCAGGCGCTACCGTGCGGGCATGGACGAAACCCCGCCCCCGCCCGCACTGACAAAGGTGGTCGCCACCATCGGACCCGCCTCCGAGAACCGTGTCGCGGAGATGATCCAGGCCGGGATGAGCGTCGCGCGCCTCAACTTCAGCCATGGAACCCAGGAAGAGCACGCTCTGCGCATCTCCAAGATTCGCGAGGTCTCGGCCGACCTGGGCGCTGCGATCGCGATCCTGGGCGACCTGCCCGGACCCAAGATGCGCGTCGGCCGCTTTCCCGAGGGCAGCATCGAGCTGGCCGAGGGCGACGTCGTCATGGTGCGCAGCGGGGACGGAATGTCGACCGACAATGAGGTCCTGATCGACGTCAAGGGCTTGTCCACGCGGGTCGAGCCCGGGCACCGCATCGTCCTGGCCGACGGACAGGTCGAGCTCATCGCCGTGGCGCGCCATGGCGATCGGGTCGAGGCGCGGGTGCGGCGCGGCGGGCCGGTGGCGGACAAGAAGGGCGTGCACCTGCCCGACTCGGACGTGCCCTACGAGCTGCCGACCGAGGAGGACGAGGGCTGGATCGTCTTCGCCGTCGAGCAGGGCATCGACTTCCTGGGGGTCAGCTTCGTGGGCCACGCCCATGAGATCGAGACCATACGCGGCCTGGCGCCGGGGATCGGGCTGGTGTCCAAGATCGAGCGCGTCGCCGCCCGCGAGAACCTACTCGAGCTGCTCGAGGCCAGCGACGGGATCATGGTCGCCCGCGGCGACCTGGGCGTCGAGCTCGAGCTGGAGGAGCTGCCGATCGCGCAGAAGAACATGCTGCGCACGGCACTCACCGCCGGCAAGTTCACGATCACCGCGACCGAGATGCTCGAGTCGATGGTCACCTCCGGGCGCCCCACCCGCGCCGAGGTGACGGACGTGGCCAACGCAGTGCTCGACGGCACGGACGCGGTCATGCTCTCGGCGGAGACGGCCATCGGGAAGCACCCGGTCGAGGCCGTGGCGACCATGAGCCGCATCGCCCGCGCGGTCGAGCGCTCCGACCGCTACCGCGACCTGCGCCGCATCGCCTTCCGCTCCGAGGAACCGGGCTTCTCGAACGCGGTGGCCCTGGCCGCGGTGCGGGTCTGCGAGGCCCTCGATATCGGGCACATCGTGTGCTTCACGGAGACGGGCAACACGGTGCGTTTGATTTCGCGCTACCGCCCCAAGGCCGAGGTGATCGCCCTCTCGCCGGAGTCCGGGACCGTGCGTTCGATGGCCATGCTGGCCGCGGTGCGGCCCTACTGGTTCCGGCGCGACCCCAGCCTGGAGGACATGCTCTGGCGCGCCGACCGCATGCTCCAGGAGCGCGGCCTGATGCAGCCGGGCGAGCCCCTGGTTTTCGTGGCCGGGGTGCCGCCTGGGGTGGCGCGCTCGACCAACATGCTCAAGGTGCACCGCCTGGGCCAGGAGCTCTCCCTCACCTCGCGACCCAGCGAACCCTTCGAGCCGATCGAGCCCGGGGCCAGCTGACCGGGGCGCCGCCCTTTCTTGGCTGTAACTGACTGCCCGGGCAGGCCTTGCGGCCTGCGCCATTGATCTTCTCGGCCCACGCGCCAAGATCTCGGCCCGCCCATGACCCACCGCTCTCCCTTCGCTCGACTCAAGGCCTTCGGCCGTGCGGACAAGAGTCCCCTGCGCCTCGGCCCCAAGCCCGAGCCCGGGGCGCGGGTGCTCTGCGTAGCCAGCGGCAAGGGCGGGACGGGCAAGAGCGTGCTGGCCACGAACCTGGCCGTGACCCGGGCCCGGGGCGGCGAGCGCGTGCTGCTGGTCGACTTCGACGCGGGGCTCGCCAACGCGCACCTCCTGCTGGGGCTGGCGCCGCAGCACGACATGGGCCACGTGATGGAGGGGCGCGTGCGGCCCCAGGAGGCCCTGGTCGACGGGCCCTTCGGGATGAAATTGCTTTCGGGCGGCGTCGGGCGTGCGGCCCTGGTCAACCCGACCCGGCGCGAGCTCGACCGACTGTTCAAGGCCCTGCGCAGCCTGGAGAGCGAGTTCGACCTGGTCATCGTCGACCACGGCGCGGGCATGGGCTACGGCATGGTCGCGCACCTGGCGGCCACCAGCACCCTGCTGCTGGTCACGAACCACGAGGTCACCGCCCTCTCGGACGGCTACGCCGTGTACAAGCGCGCGCACATGGTCAACCCGGGCATCCGGGTCGGCCTGGTGGTCAACCGCGTCCCCGACGAGCACCTCTCGCGCGCCGCCTTCGACCGCTTTTCCGCGGCATCACGGCGTTTCCTGGGCCACCAGCCCGAATTCGTGGGTTGGGTGCCGGCGGATCCGGCCGTCTCCCACAGCGTCCAGGTGCGCGTGCCGGTGGTGATCGACTCGCCCGAGAGCGAGGCCGCACGCTCCTTCGCGCGCATCGCCGCCTGGGCACCGATCGACCAGGCGCGCACCGCGAGTGCCTTCTACGAGAAGGCCCGCAAGGCCCTGCGCTGATCTGGAAAACGGTCTCGGAAGGGCGCATGCTCTGACTCCGGAAGGTGCGAGCAGCACGACCGATCCATGAGTCCCGCCAACGGCCAGTTGTCCACGCGTTCGCCGATGCACGTCTACGCTCTCGTGAACCAGAAGGGCGGCTGCGGCAAGACGACGACCGCGGTCAACCTGGCCGGCGCCTTCGCCGAGCAGGGGCAGCGCGTCCTGCTCATCGACCTGGATCCCCAGGCCCACGCCACGATGGCCCTGGGCGTGGCGCCCGACGACCAGCCCAGCATCGCGGACGTCCTGATCGACGGCGTCGCGCCGCGGGCGGCCTTCGTCGGTGCCCCGGGCGGCATCGTGCTTCTGCCCGCCACCGGGCGCCTGGGGGAGTTCGAGGAGGTCTCGGAGCGCACGATCCACCCCGAGCGCGTCCTGGCCAGTTCCCTGGCCAGCCTGCGCGGACGCTTCGATCGCGTGATCCTCGACTGCCCGCCGCGGGCGGACGGCGTGATCTGCGCCAACGCCCTGGCCGCGGCCAGCACCGCGCTGCTCGTGGTCGAGACCGGTGCCTTCGCACTGCAGGGGGCGCTCAAGGCGCTCGACATCCTGGCCGAGATCACCGAGAACCAGCGCGCCGAGGAACTCGCCGGGGAGGGCACGGGCTCGGGCTTCGACGTGCGCGTCGTCGGCACCCTCTTCGACCGCCGCACGCGCTTCGCTCGCGACCTCCTGATCGCACTCCAGGCGCGCTTCGGCGAGGCGATGTTCGACACGGTCATCCGCACCAGTGTGCGGCTGCGCGAGGCGGCCGCGATGGGGGCGCCGATCCAGGTCTACGCCCCGACCAGCCGGGCGGCGGGCGACTTCGGTTCCCTGGCGCGGGAGATGATCGCGGACAGCACGGCGGGCTACACCCTGCCGGCCCAGGCCTCGACCGAGGCGCCCTCCGGGCCGCGGGCGGAGAACACCCAGGGCGAGCCCTCGGTGACGCGCGTGACTCGGCCG
>JAJFFA010000797.1 GCA_021776885.1 Planctomycetota bacterium | reverse complement strand
GTGGGCTCCGGGGGACAGGGGCAGGCGGAGAGGGGGCAGCTACTCGCTCAGACGCTGGTAGAGGGCTTCGTACTCGCGCACCTGGCGCTTCCAGGACCAGTCGAGGGCCATGCCGTTCTGGATGCAGCGCGCGCGCAGAGCGGGGTCGCTCCAGACGTCGAGGGCCTCGAGCAGGGTGCTGGTCAGGGCGCGCGTCTCGAAGGGCTCGAAGAGGAAACCCGTGCCCTCGCCCGTGCGGCGGTCGAAGGGCTCGACCGTGTCGGCCAGCCCGCCGGTGGCGCGCACCACCGGGATCGTGCCGTACTTCAGGCTGTACATCTGGTTGAGCCCGCAGGGCTCGTAGCGCGAGGGCATCAGGAACAGATCCGAGCTGGCCTCGATGCGGTGCGCCAGGTCCTCGTTGTAGCCCGAGTAGAAGGCGGCCTTGCGGGGGAAGCGCTGGTGCAGGCCCTGGAAGAAGCGCTCGAGGTCGCGCTCGCCGCTGCCCAGGGCGACGAAGCGCACATTGAAGCGCTCGAGCAGCTCGGGCAGGAGCTCGGTCAGGAGCTCGAAGCCCTTCTGTGAGGTCAGCCGTGAGACCGTGCCGATCAGGGCGGCCTCGCCCGGGCCCTCGTCCGCGGGGGCCAGGCCGAAGGTCTCGAGCAGGTCGGTCTTGCAGCGCGCCTTGCCCGAGAGGTCGGCGGCGCTGTACTGGAAGGGGATGCGCGGGTCGTGCTCCGGATCCCATTCCCCGTAGTCGACACCGTTGACGATGCCGAAGAGGTCGTCCGCGCGCTGGCGCAGGGCCGCCTGCAGCCCCATGCCGAGCTCCGTCTCGCGGATCTCCCGTGCGTAGGTCTTGCTGACGGTGTTGACCGCGCTGGCGTGCAGCACCCCGGTCTTGAGCAGGTTGAGCAGGCCCAGCTCGAGGTCGTTCGGATCGAGCACGGAGGAGAGCTGCCCCCAGCCGAAGCCGGCCAGGGCGTCGGGCCCGCAGACCCCCTGGTAGCCGATGTTGTGGATCGTCAGCAGGGTCTTCGTGTTGGCGAAGAGCTTGTCCCAGGCGTAGTGGGTCCGCAGCAGCAGCGGGATGGCGGCCGTGTGCCAGTCATTGCAGTGCACGACGTCGGGAGCCCAGCCCATGCGCTGGCAGGATTCGAGTACCGCGCGCGAGAGGGTCGCGAAGCGCAGCCACTCGTCGGCGTCGCCCCCATAGATGTCCTCGCCGCCGAAGAGCTCAGGGCAGTCGACCAGGAGCACCCGCGGCTGCTGGGCGGGGGGCAGCTGTGGGTCGAGGCTGGTCTCGAAGAGCGAGAAGGCAGCCCGGCGGCCGTTCTGATCCGGGAAGCCCAGCTCGATATCGTGGGCGTTGGGCACCACGGTCGGCGGCCGCCCCTCGTCCGCCAGGCGCTTGGCGATGCGCGGGTAGTAGGGCACGAACACGCGCACGTCGTGCCCGTTCAGGGCCAGCTCGCGGGAGAGTCCGGAGGCGACGTCGGCCAGCCCCCCCGTCTTGGCGAAGGGGGTCAGCTCGGAGCAGGCCAGGGCGATCGAAAAGGGCGTCATGTGCCCTGGCCAGTCTAGTGTCCTGGCCCCGGAAGTTCCGCTAGCGGGGGCCCCGGGCCATGATTCGCCGGGGCGACATCGTCATCCGTGACGCAGACTTCTGGGCGGCGCGAGCCAGGCTGCGATGCACGCAGGCGCTCGCCACCCTCGGCGAGGGTGGCCACGTCGTTGCCCGGCGTCGTCGATCTGCGCCGCGCCCGCCTCGTCGATGGCCCCACACCTCTCGACCACGTCGCACGCGTGGCGCGCTTCAGGGAGTCGATCCAGCCCGCGAGCAGGTCGACTGCGGCCAAGGAGGAATCCGGGCAGCGAGGGCGGGACCCGGGGAAGCCTTTCGCGCTCCAGGAGGGCGGGCGAGGGGGGACTTCGGTAAGCTGCGTGAAACCCCTGCCCCCCAGCAAGCCCCCCTTGAACGTCGTCTTCGCCGTCCCCTACGCCATGGACAGCACCGTGCGCTTCGTGCGCGCGGCTGCGTCCCTGCCCGGTGTCACCCTCGGGATCCTGTCCCAGGAGCCCCTCGAGAAACTGCCCGCCGACCTGGCGCAGCGAGTCGATGCCCATCAGAGGGTCGGCGACCTGCTCGATGCGGACGAGATGGAGCGCGGGGTGCGCGCCCTGGCCCGCGGCTGGGGCGGCAGCGTCGACCGGCTGATCGGCATCCTGGAGCAACTCCAGGAGCCCCTCGCCGAGGTCCGCGAGCGGCTCGGGATCCGCGGCATGGACCGCGCCACCGCGCGCAAGTTCCGGGACAAGGCGCACATGAAGGACACCCTGCGCGCCGCCGACCTGCCCTGCGCGCGGCACGCCCTGCTCGAGTCCCCGGACCAGGCCTCCGCCGGCGCCGAGCACGTGGGCTTCCCCCTGGTGGTCAAGCCTCCCGCCGGCGCGGGTGCCCGCGGCACGCACCGCGTCGAGGAGCTCGACGAGCTGCTCAGCTATGTCCGCAGCGTGCGCCCGAGCCAGGCGAATCCGCTCTTGCTCGAGGAGTTCGTCATGGGCGAGGAGCACTCCTTCGACTCGGTCTCCATCGACGGCCAGCACGTCTTCCACTCGATCTCGCGCTACCGGCCGACGCCCCTCGAGGTGATGCAGTCGCCCTGGATCCAGTGGGTCGTCTACCTGCCCAAGGACGTCAGCGGTCCGGAGTGGTCCGAGATCAAGGCGGCCGGCCCGCGCGCCCTCGACGCCCTGGGCATGGTCACGGGCATGACCCACATGGAGTGGTTCCGGCGCACCGATGGCTCGATCGCCATCTCCGAGGTCGCCGCGCGCCCTCCGGGCGCCCAGTTCACCAGCCTGCTCTCCTACGCCCACGACCGGGACTTCTATCGCGTCTGGGCCGAGGCGGTGATCTTCGAGCGCTTCGAGCCCCCCGAGCGGGTCTATGCCTGTGGCGCCGCCTACCTGCGCGGACAGGGACGTGGGCGCGTCAAGACCATCCACGGCCTCGAAGAGGCCCAGCGCAGCCTGGGTGACCTCGTCGTCGAGGCCAAGCTTCCGGGGCGCGGGTCGCCGGCGAGCGGCTCCTACGAAGGCGAGGGTCACGTGATCCTGCGCCATGAAGACAGCGAACGCGTCGAGCGCGGCCTGGCCGAACTGGTCGAGCTGATCCGCGTCGAGATGGCCTGAGGAAGCAGAACCGCCTCCCCTTCGACTGCCAGGTTGCATCGATGAACGTCTTGATGATCTCGCCGGGATTCCCGGCCGACATGCCGCACTTCACCCGTGGGCTGGCGCGCGTCGGCGCGCACGTGCTCGGGGTCGGCGACCAGCCCAAGCGCGGCCTCGCGCCCGAGGTCTCCGAGGCCCTGACCGCGTACCTCGAGGTGCCCCGCCTGTGGGACGAGGAGGCCGTGGTCGAGAGCGTGCGCGAATGGACCCGTGGCCACGCGGTCGACCGGGTCGAGTGCCTCTGGGAGCCGGGCGTGGTCCTGGCCGCCAAGCTGCGCGCGGCCCTGGGCGTGCCGGGCATGGACGAGGAGCAGGCCATCGCCTTCCGCGACAAGGAGCGCATGAAGGAGGTCCTCGACCAGCACGGCGTGCGCACACCGCGCCACTCGCGGGCCCGCACCCAGGACGAGTGCCGGGCCTCGGCCGAGGAGATCGGCTATCCCTTGATCATCAAGCCCATCGCCGGCGCCGGCTCGGCGGACACCTACCGGCTGGACGCGGACGAGGACCTGGAGAAGGCCTTCCGCCTGCTCGACCACGTGCCCGAGGTCAGCGTCGAGGAGTACATCGAGGGCGAGGAGTACACCTACGACACGGTCTGCTCCGACGGCCGCATCCTGTTCGAGAACGTGTCCTGGTACCGGCCCAAGCCCCTGGTCATGCGCCAGAACTCGTGGATCAGCCCCCAGGCCATCTGCCTGCGCGACCTGTCGCAGCCCGACATCCAGAAGGGCGTCGAGCTGGGCCACGCCGTGCTCGAGGCCCTGGGCTTCCAGACCGGCTTCACCCACATGGAGTGGTTCCTGACCCCGGACGGCGAGGCGGTCTTCGGCGAGATCGGCGCGCGCTCCGCCGGCGGACGCCTGGTGCACGGCATGAACTTCTCCGCCGATATCGACCTGTTCACGGGCTGGGCCGAGGCGGTCTGCCGCGGCGAGCTCTCCCAGGATACGACCAAGCAGTACAACGCAGCCGTGGTCTTCAAGCGCGCCCAGGGGGGCGGCTCCCTGATCAAGTCGATCGAGGGACTGGGCAGCGTGATGGCGCGCTACGGCGACCACATCCCGCTGGTCGACCTCGTGCCCGTGGGGCAGCCGCGGCGCGACTGGCGCCAGGTCGTCGTCGGCGATGGCTGGCTCGTCGGCCGTCACCCCTCCCTCGACGCGACCCTCGAGATCGCGGACGCCCTGGCCACCGACCTCAGGATCCTGGCTTGACGACTCACCGACGTGCGATCCTGCTCGGACCGCAGCGCAGCACACCGAACCTGGCCGACGCCGTGGCCTCCCTGAACGTCGAGGGTCCGGCGGCGACGATCACCGCAGGCTGGGAAGAGCGCGAAGCCGAGGACCAGGAGCTGATCGAGCACCTGGCCCGCCCGACGCGCAACCTGGGTCTGTTCCCGCGCAGCGAGGACGTCCTGCGCCGCGACCCCGAGCTGCTCGCCGCGCGGCGCCGCATGCACGACAGCGTGCGGCGCCTGAAGGAGGCCTATCGCCTGCGCCTGGGGGCCTTGATGGACCTGGCCCGGGACCTCCTGGCGCGGGTCGAGTCGGCGGACGACGAGTCGAGCGAGCTGTGGAGTACCGAGGCCGAGGAGGTGGTCCAGGAGCTGCGCGCCCTCGACGCCGGCCACCTGGCCCGGGTCGACGAGGTCCAGGCCGCCTTCGAAGAGGAGGTGCGTCCGCAGGAGCGCGACGCTCTGGCCCAGCACCGCCGTGAGCTGGCGCAGATCCTCGACGGCTCGGCCCTCGTCTGCGTCGCGGGCGGGCACGTCGGGGCCCTGCTCGAGGCCCTGCGCCTGTTCGATGTGCCCTCGTTGCTGGGCGAACAGCCTCTGGTCGGCTGGTCCGGCGGGGCCATGGTGCTGACCGAGCGCGTGGTCCTGTTCCACGACAGTCCGCCCCAGGGACCGGGCAATGCGGAGGTCCTCGACCGCGGGCTGGGTCTGGCGCCGGGGCTGGTGGCCCTGCCCCACGCCGAGCGCCGCCTGCGCCTGACGGACCGCACCCGCGTGTCGCTCTTCGCGCGGCGCTTCGGGCCGGCGCGCTGCGTCGCGCTCGAGACCGGGGACGGCATGGAGTTCGGCGCCTCCGGCAGCTGGCGAGCCTTCGAGGGCACCCGGCGCCTGGCGCTCGACGGCGAGCTGGTGGGGGCGGGCCAATGAGCGCTTCCTCCGCCCTCGAAGCTCTGCGCTCCGGCGCGACCCTCGGTCCCGCCGAGGTCGAGGCGCTGCTCGCCGACCACGACTTCCCCATCGTCGAAGGGCGGCGCGTGACCTTCGTCTGGCGCGGGCAGGCGGACGCGGTCTACCTGCAGCACTGGATCTACGGCCTGCCCTCCTCCCAGCCCTTCGAGCAGTTGCCCTCCAGCGACCTGTGGCTGCTGTCGATGGACCTGCCGGCGGCCTCGCGCGTCGAGTACAAGCTGGAGGTCGTGCGCGGCGACGAGCACCGCCTGGTGCAGGATCCGCTCAACCCCCACGTCGCCGCGGATCCCTACGGCGCGAACTCGGTCGTCCACGGCGACGGCTACGAGCACCCCGAGTGGACCCAGCACGACCCCGACGCGCGGGCCGGCAAGGTGGAGGAGCTGCGCTTCCAGAGCGACGTGTTCGGCGACGTGCGGCCGATGGCGGTCTACCTGCCGGCGCGCTACCGCGAGACGCGGCGCTATCCGCTGCTGATCGTCCACGACGGCATGGACTTCCTGCGCTTCACCGAGCTGGCCACGGTGCTCGACAACCTGATCCACCGGCTCGAGATCCCGCCCGTCGTGGTGGCCCTGACCCAGTCGAAGAACCGGCTTGGCGAGTACGCCGACGACGAGCGCCACGCGCGCTTCCTGGCCCGCGAGCTGGTGCCGATGATGGAGGAGCGCTACTCACTGCTCGCCACCCCCGAGTCGCGCTGCCTGATCGGCGCCAGCTTCGGGGCGGTGGCCTCGCTCGCCGCCGCCTGGCGCGAGCCGGGGGTCTTCGCGAACCTGTTCCTGATGTCGGGCTCCTTCGCCTTTACCGACATCGGCGACCACGACCGTGGACCGGTGTTCGACCCGGTGGTCGAGTTCGTCAACGCCTTCCGCGAGGACCCGGGCCGGCCCGCCGAGCGCCTGTTCGTGACCTGCGGGACCTACGAGTCCCTGATCTACTACAACCGTTCGATGGTGCCGCTCTTGACCGCCACGGGCATGCAGGTGCGCTACGTCGAGGTGCGCGACGGGCACAACTGGGAGAACTGGCGCGACCGCCTGCGCGAGGGGCTCTCGTGGCTCTTCCCCGGCCCGCTCTGGATGGTCTACGAGTAGCCGGCGCGTCGGACGCGCCTACGCCCATAAATGCGACTCGCGCCCCTCGCTCTCTTGCTGGCCCTGGCGCTGATCGCCCTGGCCTTCTTGCTGCGCGGCGCGGACGACCTCGCTGCGCCGCAGAGCGTCGACGCGCCCGCGTCCCGGGCGCCAGAGGGTGGGGCTGCCGAGCCGATCGCTCCCGTGGCCGCCGACGTCGACCGCACCCAGGTTGCGCAGGCTGACGCGGGGGCTGCAGAGGAGTTGCCCGAGCCTGAGGTCTCGACCAAGCCCCGGCGTCCGGGATCACGCACCTGGATCCTGCGCGCCGTCAGCTCCGGCGGCCTGCCCTTGCCCGGGGTGCGCCTCGCGATCCAGTTCGAGGGACGCGGGCGCGGCGAGTCGACCACGGGCGAGTCGGGGGCGGCGAACTTCTGGATGCCGGACGTCGAGCAGGTGAAGCCGTGGGACGTGTCCGCCTGGATTCCCGGCAGCGACGCGTACCACATCCCGGTCAGCGCGGACCCGCGCGCACCGGAGGTCACGATCACGCTTCCCGTAGCGGGTCTCGTGCGCGGGCGCTGCGTCGATCTCGAGGGACGTCGGGTCGCTGCGGCACAGGTCACCCTCACACCGGCGACGGGCGCGGCGGGCGCCCTCACCACGACCTGCGACGCGGGCGGCGTCTTCAGCTTCTTCTACTCCGCTGGCGGGAAGTTCGACCTGCACGCGGAGAGCCCCCAGGCCGGGACTGGATTCCTCGAGGGTGTGCGCCTCGTGCCCGGTGCCCACGACCTGGGCGAGCTGCTGCTCGAGTCCGAGCTCCTGGTCGAAGGCCGGGTCCTGCGTAGCTCGGGCCAGCCCCTCTCGGCAGGGGTCTACTTCGAGCGCAGCGGAGCGCCGAGCAGCGACCCCGACGCGCGGGTGCATGTGGTCAGTGCCGAGGACGGCAGCTACCGCGCTGCCCTGGGGGCGGGCCGCTGGCATGCCCGGCTCACGGCCGAGGAGCGCTCGATCGCGCCGGTGGGGGACCCGAGCGTGCACGCGTCCCGGGACGACCTCGACCTCGTCTTTCCGGTCTACACCGTGCACGCGAGCCTGCTGCACGCGGACGGCTCGCCCCTGTCGAGGTTCAGCGGCTACGTGCACTTTCGGTTCTCGGGCACACAGGTCGCTGTCCTGCGTGAGGAGAGCGTCTACAGCTGGAACGGCGGCGAGGCCGAGGTCGGCCTGCTCGTCGGCAGCGGGGAGGTGCGCGCGTCCGCCGTCGCGGATGGCCTGGGGCGCGGCCTGGCGAGCTTCTACCTGGCGCCGGAGGAGTGGGACATCACCGTCGATTTGACCCTGCTGGACGCCGACTTCGGTCGTCTGCGCATCGGCTTGGAGGACTTTCCGAGCGTCAGCGCCGCCGACGTCGGCCCTTCCTTGAACTTGTCGCGTGCGCAGGACTCGCAGCGCACGCGCCGGGCGCACCTGCACCAGGCGACCGGGGGCGGGGTGACCCTCGAGGCCGGGCTGTGGTACGCGAGCCTCGAATCGGGCCTCGAGGGATCCGACCTGTTCCACACCGAGACCCCGATGCCGGTGCGCATCGTGGCGGGGGAGCTGACCGAGCTCGAGTTCACCCGCTCCCTGGGCAGCGTCTTGCACTTCTCCTTCCGCAGCGCGGGGGAGGCGCAGCAGATTCCACCCGGCGCACGCGTGCACTACGCCGCTCCGGGCGACGCCGCGTTCGAGCCGCTGCCGCTCTTCACGCGGCGGCTGCGGGGCACGGACGAGGGTGCGGGGTTCGAGCGCGTGTTCAGCTTGCGCCCCCTGCCCGCGGGGCCCTGGAAGCTGCGCTTCGAGGCACCGGGCTACGCGCCCTACGA
>JAJFFA010000796.1 GCA_021776885.1 Planctomycetota bacterium | reverse complement strand
GCGGGACGGGGGCCTGGTCACCCGGGTCAGCGCCGAGAGCGGTGAGCTGATCTCGCGCGAGCGCGTGCCCGACAACGTGGGCAACGCCTGGCCTTCGCCCGTGGCCGCCGACGGACGGGTCTACGTGACGAGCGGCGCGGGGCGCGTGGCCGTGGTCGAGGCCGGGGCCGACTGGAACATCCTGGTCACCAACGACGTGGGGGAGGACTGCCTGGCCACGCCGGCCATCGGCGCGGACGCCCTCTTCGTGCGCACTCGCGAAGCTCTGCTCTGCTTCGGCGCGGTCGACGAACCGCACGACTGATACTGTGGCCCGGGTGCACGAGCGGCTGCGCGCTGCGCCGCCTGCCAGGCAGGGCGGCCACCCAGGCTCAGCCGCGACTGCGGTAGCGCTCGATCCAGGCCAGGAGGTGGCGCCCCGGGCACTCGGTGTTCTTGAAGCGCTTGTGGGGGAAGACCTGGTTGCCCGCGATGTGGTGCGTGGAGCGCAGCTGGTTGACCAGGTTCTCGAGGGCGGCCAGGGCCGAGGGCGTGGGCTGGTCGAGGTCGAAGTTGCCGATCAGGCAGATGCCGATGTTGCGCGCGTTGTTGCTGCCGCCGGTGTGCGCGCCCTGCCAGTCGAGGGTGCGCCCCTCGAGCACGTAGCCGCCGGGATCGATCAGGAAGTGGTAGCCGATGTCACCCCAGCCGCGCACGTCCATGTGCACGCGCTGCATGTCGCGTACGGCCGCGGCGGAGTCGCGCACGTCGAACATCGGCGGCGGGTTCTCGACCGCCGAGTGGTGCACCGTGATGCGCTGCCAGCTCCCGCCGGCCGAGTTCATGTTCGAGGGGTTGGCGCGTCGCGCACCCCACTTGCTGCGCGCGACGAGCTTGCCGCGGGTGAAGGTCGCCGGCCGCGGCGCGCCCTCGAGCAGTGCACCGGCCGCGCTGAGGCCGACCTGCGCGCGGGTGCGCTGGGAGCGCGTCGCGCCGGCGTCGACCAGGACCTGCTCGAAGCTCGTGCGCGCGCCCTGCAGGCGCTCGCCCAGGACACCACCCGCGCCGGCTTCGGTCACGAGCTCGCGCCGCGCGAGGGTCAGCTTGCCCTGACCCAGCTGCAGCCAGCCCTCGACGCGCCAGTAGGCGGCGGCGCGGTCGCCCTCGGTCGTGAGCCAGCTCTCGATGCCGCTCAGCTTGGACCACGACAGGGGAGCCGAGGCCCAGCTCGGGGCACTCGTGCTGCTCGGGGTGGTCGAGCTGCGCGAGTAGCTGCCGCCGAAGCCGCCGGATCCCGGCGCGTCGAGGCGCCGCGTGGTTTCGGAGGGGACGCTGGCGACTCCTCTTTCACCCTTTTCATAGGGACTGTACGGCCCGCTGACCCGGCGACCGGGGGCGGCGCAGGCGGCCAGGGAGAGGGCCAGGACGGCCCCGAAGAGGGGACGGCGGGGGCTGGATGCTTCGGCCATGACGTCCCACATACCGAAGGAGAGCAGGGCGGACAAGGCACCGGATCTTCTGCTTGGCGCTCCGAGACCCCCCTGGCACGCTGAAACCCATGCGCTCTACCCGTTTGGATCCGTCCCGCCGCTTTGCGAAGTGGGCCTCGAGGCCCCCCCTGCTGGGGGCCCTCGCGACCGCCGTGGCCCTCGGGCTAGCCCCGATCCGGGCCGCCTGGGCCGGCGCTCCTGCGCCCGCGACCCAGGGCGAGGACATCGAGGCTTTGCTCGCGGCCGAGCGCGAGGAGGGCGATCAGCTGCGCCGCAACGGCAAGGCGCGGCGCGCCCTGCGGCTGTTCAAGGAGCACATCGAAGAGGACCCGGGGGACGCCGAGAGCCGCGTCCTCATGGCGCGCTGCCTGGCCGACCAGGGGCGCTGGGACGAGGCCCTGGCCGCGGCCGCCCGCGCCCTCGAGGACACCCGCGAGGGAGCCCCGCGGGAGCTGGTCGCGACCTGCGTGCGTGAGCTGGCCGAGCTCTACCTGGTCCTGGGCCGGGTCGACGAGGCCAACGAGGTGCTCGACGGAGCCCACGCCGTCCTGGCCCCGTCCGACGACCCGCGCGACGCGTGGGTCCTGGGGCGGGCGCGACTCGTCGCCGGAGACCGCAGCGGCGCCTTCGAGGTCTTCGAGCGCGGCGTCGTGGCCGAGGTCGAAGACTGGCGCCGCCTGCTCGCCCGGGCCCACTGCGAGCGCGCCGTCGGGCGCCTCGAGCGCGCCTCCCACACCCTCGTCGCCGCGGACCGAGCGGCGCAGCTCGCGGGCGGCGTCGAGCCGGACATCCTGGTCGCCCTGGCCGACCTCTACTTCGAGAGCGAGCGCGAGGTCGAGGCCAAGGGCAAGCGCTCCGCCGGCGCGCTCTACAAGGAAGCCCTCGAGCGACACCCGACCCACGAGCGCGGCCTGCTCGGGCTGTTCGAGCTGCACCGCTACAACCGCCGCCGCACGAGTCGCTCGCCCGAGTCGATCCTGGCCGACCTGCTGAACGCCATGCCCGACTCGATCGACGGGCGCCTGGCCGCGGCCTCGGCGGACCTCGAGGACGGCCAGCTGGTCGCGGTGCGCGAGCACCTGGCGCGCCTCGACGAGCTGGCTCCGGGACGCCGCGAGAAGCGCACCCTCGACGCCGCCCTGGCCTGGGTCGAGCACAAGCAAGACGAGTGCATGTCGATCCTGGCCGAGCTCGAGCGCAGCGCGCCCGACGACGGCCGCCCGCAGCGCGAGGTCGGGCGTCACCTGCTCGAGCTCTACCGCTTCTCGGAGAGCGTGGCCTTCCTCGAGCGCGCCGTGGAGCGCGACCCCACCGACCACGAGGCCTGGACCGGGCTGGCCCGCGGCCTGGCCAACACCGGGGACGAGGACGGTGCGCG
>JAJFFA010000795.1 GCA_021776885.1 Planctomycetota bacterium | reverse complement strand
GCTGCGAAGCGCGGCGGGGCCCTGCTGGCGACGGGGCACGTCGAGCGCTTTCAGCCCAGCGTGCGCAAGGTGCGCGCCATGGGGATGCGTCCACGCTTCATCGAGTGCCACCGGCTCTCGCCCTTCTCCTTCCGCAGCCTGGACATCGGCGTCGTGCACGACCTGATGATCCACGACCTGGACCTGATCCTGGACTTCATCGACTCGCCCGTGGCGGAGCTCGATGCGGCCGGTGGGGCGATCCTGACCAGCTCGGAGGACGTGGCCTCGGTCCGCCTGGTGTTCGAGAACGGCGCGCGGGCCAACGTCACGGCCAGCCGCGCCTCCCTCGGGCCCATGCGGCGCTTCCGGCTCTTCTCCTCCGAGGGCTACGTGAGCCTGGACTTCACCGGCAACGAGGCGCTGGTGGTCCGGAAGGGCCCGGAGTGGGAGCAGCGACGCGCCGAGCTGGCCCACATGGACCCGGTCAGCGCGGCCGCCAGCCTGCCCGCCGGGGGCGACTGGGCGGCCGGCCTGCTCGAGATCACGCGCCTCGAGCTGGAGGGCGAACAGCGCCCGCTGCAGGCCGAGCTCGACTCGTTCCTGCGCTCGGTACGCGCAGGCACGACGCCCGAAGTCAGCGGCGAGGACGGCCGCAGGGCCCTCGAGCTCGCCGAGCGCATCCGCACCGCGATCGCCGCTCAGACCTGGTAGAAGGTCTCCCAGGAGGAGCCATGAAGCTACGCCCCGTCGACCCCGACGTCTCGTTCCCTGCGCTCGAGGAGCGCCGCCTCGTCACCTGGGAAGAGGGCCGCATCTTCGAGCGCAGCGTCGAGGAGCGCCCAGCGGACAAGCGCTACAGCTTCTACGACGGCCCGCCCTTCGCCACCGGCCTGCCGCACTACGGGCACCTGGTGGCCAGCATCCTCAAGGACGTGGTGCCGCGCTACTGGACGATGCGCGGCTACCGCGTCGAGCGCCGCTGGGGCTGGGACTGCCACGGCCTGCCGGTCGAGAACATGACCGAGCAGGCCCTGGGGCTCAAGGAGAAGCGCGACATCGAGAAGTTCGGAGTCGAGCGCTTCAACGAGGAGTGCCGCGGCATCGTCCTGCGCTACACCGAGGAGTGGAAGAAGACGATCCGTCGCCTGGGCCGCTGGGTGGACTTCGACGGTGGCTACCGGACCATGGACCGGGACTTCATGGAGTCCGTCTGGTGGGCCTTCTCCGAGCTGTGGAAGAAGGACTTGATCTACCCCGGGTTCCGGATCCAGCCCTTCTGCTCGCGCTGTGGGACGCCGCTCTCGAACTTCGAGCTCAACCAGCCCGGTGGCTACGTCGACCGTCAGGACCCGAGTCTGACCGTGCGCGTGGCCCTGGCCGAGCGCGAGGACGCCGAGCTGTGGCTGTGGACGACGACGCCCTGGACCCTGCCCTCGAACACCGCCGTCGCGGTGGGCGCGGACATCGAGTACGTCGAGGTGCGCCAGGAGGGCGGGCGCAACGCGATCCTGGCCGCCGCACGCCTCGAGCGCTACGGATTGAGCGAGGACGACGTCGTCGCGCGCATGCGCGGCTGCGACCTGGCGGGGGCGCGCTACGTCCCGCTCTACGACTTCCAGCCCGCGGTCGCGGGCGCCCAGTACACGGTCCTGGAGGGGGACTTCGTCAGCACCGAGGAGGGCACGGGGATCGTCCACATGGCTCCCGCCTTCGGCGAGGACGACTTCGCCCTGGGGCGCGCCAACGACCTGCCGATCTTCCGCCCGGTGGGACCCGATGGGCGCTTCACGGAGGAGGTTCCGGCCTACGCCGGGGAGCACGTCAAGGAGGCCGACAAGGCCATCGTGCGCGACCTGAAGGCGGCCGCTGCGGTGGTCGAGCAGCGCACCATCGACCACAGCTACCCGCACTGCTATCGCTGCTCGACGCCCCTGATCTACATGGCGCTCGACACCTGGTTCATGCGCATCGAGCCGGTCAAGCCGGACATGCTGAAGGCCAACGACGGTGTGCGCTGGGTGCCCGACAGCATCGGCAGCGGGCGCTTCGGCAACTGGCTCGCGGGGGCCCGCGACTGGAACTTCTCGCGCAATCGCTACTGGGGTACCCCGATCCCGATCTGGGCCTGCGACCGCTGCGATGAGCGCGCTTGCCTGGGCTCGGCGGCGGAGCTCGAGCGGCACGTCGGGGCCGAGGTGCCCGACCTGCACAAGCACTTCGTCGACAAGCTGGCCTGGGACTGCGCCTGCGGGGGCCGCATGCAGCGTATCCCCGAGATCTTCGACTGCTGGTTCGAGTCGGGCAGCATGCCCTATGCCCAGAACCACTACCCCTTCGACGCGTCCCGCCGCGAGGCCTTCGAGGCGTCGTTTCCGGCCGACTACATCGCCGAGGGCGTCGACCAGACCCGCGGCTGGTTCTACACCTTGACCGTCCTGGCGGCGGCCCTGTTCGAGGGGGCCTCGTTCAAGAACGCGATCGTCAACGGGATCGTGCTCGCCGAGAACGGCGAGAAGATGTCGAAGAGCAAGCGCAACTACCCCGACCCCATGGGGCTGCTCGATCGCTTCGGCGCCGATGCGCTGCGGCTGTACATCACGAACTCGCCGGTGGTCAACGCCAAGGACATCCAGTTCAGCGAGAAGGGAGTCGAGGAGCACGTGCGCTCCGTCCTGCTGCCGCTCTGGAACGCGTACTCGTTCCTGACCCGCTATGCGCACCTGGACGGCTGGGAGCCCGAGGGCGAGGCCCCTGATCCGGCCGTCAACGAGCTGGACGGCTGGATCCTGTCGCGCCTGCAGACCCTCCTCGCGGGGATCAACGGGCACATGGAGCGCTACGAGCTGTTCCGGGTCTGCCCCGAGCTGGTGGCCTTCATCGACGACCTGACCAACTGGTACATCCGCCGCAGTCGGCGGCGCTTCTGGCGCGGCGCAGGGGAGGCTGACGCGGCGGGGGACAAGCG
>JAJFFA010000794.1 GCA_021776885.1 Planctomycetota bacterium | reverse complement strand
TGGTGACGCCCTGATTTCCCGCCGCGGGCTGTTCGGTCCGCCGGCCCCGCGGGTAGGATCCGGCCGCTTGCCGCGGAGAGGTGGCAGAGCGGCTGAATGCGCTAGATTGCTAATCTGGTGTCTGCTTATTTGTGGACCGCGGGTTCGAATCCCGCCCTCTCCGCCATTCTTTCGCCCCGTCTGCGCCTGCCACCGCCCCACGGGGTGCGCTGGGCCACTAGCGTCAGCGTCCACCGAGCACGAGGTTGTCGTTGGAGAACAACCGACGTGACCGCGTGACCGCGAGGACCTACCAGAGCGTTGTGGCGTCGTAGCCGGGCGCTTTTGCGAAGGCGAAACCGGCGCGCGGCCCCTCGCGACGTACCCTCGCCCGGAGGATGACCATGCAATGGCTCGCGACCGCGTGTCTCTTGTGCTTCGGCTTTCCCGTCCAGGACGTTCCCCGCGATCGCAGCGAGGAAATCCAGCACCGCTTCCAGGAGCTCCTGGCCACGGGGCCCGGCGGGAATCGGATATCCCTCCGTCAGCGGCAGCTGTTCGACATGGAGCTCACCGTCGAGGAGGGTCTGCCCCTCTTCCGGCTCCTGCTCGACGAGCCGTCACGGCCCAACGTGGTGTTCGCCCTGCGCGCCCTGGCGGAGTACGGGCCCGACGCAGCGCCCACACGCGAGCGGGTCCTGCAGATCTTCCAGGGTCCCGATAGGAACCTGGGGGCCAAAGCCGCGCGCACCCTGGGGTCGATGGGGCCACACGCCGATACGCTGACGGCCTTCGCCGAGTCCCTGTCGCGGGATGGCACGGTCGCGCGCGCGGTGCTTCCCATCCTGGGCGGTTACGGACGCGATGCAGCGAGTCTGTTGCCCGTCGTCGACGGCTTCTTCGAGCGTGAGAACGGGTACGACCGCTACCTGGCCTGGAGGGCCCAGGGCGAGATCCGAGCTCTTCCCCGACCCACGCCTCCCGCCCCTCGGCGCATCGCCGGCCTGAGGGACGAGGAGGACGGGGGCTACGCCGTCCTGCTCGCACTGCAAGGCTCTCCGGGCGAGGTCGGCGAGGTCGGCGAGGTCGGCACGGAGGAGATCGCGATCCTGCTCGAGCTGCTGGAGAGCGAGCCCCCCGACAGCCGGCGCTGGGTGATGCTGGAGACCCTGGGTCTTGTCGGCTGCGACGACCCGCGGGCGGTGCAGGCCATGCTCCGGGCCCTGGAGTCGAGCGAAAGCTTCGTCAAGACCCTCGGGGCAAGCGCGTTGCGACGGACGGCCACCCGCGACACGCGCAGCGTGGACGTCCTGACCCGCGCCCTCGAGAACCCGCGCATGCGCTACGACGCCACGCTCAAGCTCGCCGAGTACGGCGAGCGCGCGGCGCCGGCGACCGAGGCCCTCGGGAAGCTGCTGGCTCGGGCGCGCGATCCGGAGGAGTGGATCGACGTCGGTGGATGCCTGGACGCCCTGCGGGCGATCGGACCCCGGGCGGCCTCGACGATTCCGATCCTGCTCGAGCTCCTGCCGCCGGACGTGCGGATCAATATCCGGGGAGAGAACGACATCGACGACCTCCGCGGCTACGTCCTGTGGATCCTGCCCGAGCTCGGGCCCGTGCCAGAGGTCGTACGACCCCGGATCCTCGGGGCGTTGCATGACTCCACGAACGCGTGGCTGTGGGCCGGAGCAGCCCGCGCCGCCGGCTCGCTCGGACAGGAGATGCGCGCCGCCGTCCCCTCGTTGGCGCGCGCATTGCAGGGCGACGGCGAGTCCTGGGTCTCGGACGTCTTGGACTTCCACGACTCCACACACCGGTACGTGCCGGTCGATCCAACGACGTGCCGGATCGAGTCCATGCGCGCCCTGGCCCGGATTCTCGAGGGCGTCGGACCCGACGACCCGGACGCAGGGCGAGTGCTCCCGCTCCTGGATGAGGCGGCCGCGAACGAGCAGAGAGACCACTTCGGCCTGCGCACGGACGAAGAGGCCCGGCGGGCGCGGTCCGCTATCGTGGGCGGCTGACACAGGTCCACCGGGGCTGGGCTTGGTGGACGGCTCCTGGGAGGGCTTCAAGGGGTGCCCTCGGCTGCGGCATCGCCTCTTCCTTCACTTGGGGTTGATGTCCGCCAGCGTCAGAATCGCGCGCCGGGCGCTCTCTGACAGGTTGGGCCAGGCCCTCACCACGCGGTCCAGAGCGGGGTCGGAAGTGTCCGGCACGCCCAGCTGGACGCCCAGACGTTCGTCGGCGTCGCCCGCGTCATGACGGAATCCCTTACTGGGCTGGGCGTTAGGGTTCGAGGGTGCGTCACCTGCGGGCGGGTTCGAATCCCGCCCTCTCCGTCATTCCAGAGGCGACCGGACAGCGGTAGCTTGTCCCGCGTGAAGCGTCTCCCCCTCCTGGTCCTTGCGCTGGTCCTTGCGCTGGTCCTTGCGGCCCTGCTCGCTGTGGGCTGCGCACCCAGGCGAATCCTGTCGGTCGATTCCTATCCCCCCGGGGCGACGGTGCGGCTCGATAACGAGGTCATCGGAGAGACGCCCCTCGACTACCGCTTCGATCACTACGGCACGCGCCGCGTGACCCTCTACAAGCCGGGCTTCCGCACCTGGTCGGAGCGCGTGCTGATGAAGACGCCGTGGTACTCGGCGTTCCCCGTCGACCTCGTCACGGAGATCCTGCTTCCCGTCGGCTGGAAGGACCAGCACCGCGTCTGGGTCATCCTCGAGGAGGACGTGGCCGTGTCCAGCAAGCCCGACGACATGGGTCCCCTACTCAGCCGCGCCTCGGAGATGCGACTGCGCGGCACCGAACGCACGCCGCCGGAGCCCCCGCCGGCGGAAGCCGCGGCCGCCGACCCTGAGAATCCGCCGCAGCAGCCATGAGCCCGGCCCGGAGCGAACTCGAGGGCAAGCGGGTCACGGTCGCCGGACTGGGTCTCTTCGGAGGCGGGGCCGCCACGGTTCGCTGGCTGCTCGAGCAGGGCGCGAGCGTGACGATCACCGACCTGCGCCAGGCACACGAGCTGCGCTCGACCCTGGACGAGCTGGCAGCGGACCTGCGCGCCGCGGGCCGTGCGGCACGCCTGGTGCTCGGCCGGCACGAGCAGCAGGACTTCACCGGAACCGACCTCGTGGTCGCCAACCCGGCCGTCGACCCCCGGAGTCCCTACCTGAGCGCCGCGCGTCAGGCCGAGGTCCCGATCACGTCGGAGCTCGAGCTCGTGCTCGAGCGCATCCGCGCCCGGACGGTTCTGATCACGGGGACCCAGGGCAAGAGCAGCACCGCCTCGCTCCTCGCGCAGCTGCTGCACGACGTCGCACCGCGGGTCTACCTGGGGGGCAATATCGGCCACTCGCTCTTGCCCGACCTGGCCGAGATGCAGCCCGACCACGTGGCCGTGATCGAGGTCTCCTCGTACCAGCTCGACGCCCTACCCCTCGACGTGTCGCGGCGCGCGCGCGAGGGCCGCGTCGAGGCCGTCGCCATCACGAACGCCCTGGCGGACCACATCGAGCGCCATGGCTCGATCGAGGCCTACCGCCGCGCCAAGGCTCGCGTGCTCGAACTCGTGCGCCACGATGGGTGCGCGCTGCTGCCGGCGCGCGACGCGGGCCTCGTGGCGCGCGTGCCCCGGGGGGTGCGCCTGATCCCGCACTCGGTCACGGGCCAGTTCCGCGACGGCGACGTCGGCCTGCGCCGTCCGCCCCCCCCCGGACTCGCCGTGCAACACGGGCGCTTCATGCTCTTCGGGCAGGACCTCGGCGACGTCAGCACCCTGAACCTGGGCGGACGCTTCCAGGAGGGCAACGCCTTGATCGCCCTGGGCCTGGCCAAGCTGCTCGGCGCCCCCCTGGGCCTCCTGCACAGCCGCATCCCCGACCTGCGCGGGCTCCCCCATCGCAGCGAGGCCCTGGGCCTCGTCGCCGGTCGACGGGTGATCGACAACGGGATCTCGACCACGCCCGACTCGACCGTTGCCCCGCTGTCGGCCCTAGAGGGTGACCTGTGCCTGCTGTGCGGGGGTCAGGCCAAGCGGGGGCTCGACTGGAGCGAGCTCACCCGCGTGGCCCAGCAGCGCAACGTCTCCGTCGTCACCTTCGGCGCCTCCGCCGGAGCCCTGGCCCTGACCTTCGCCTGCGCCGGCGTCCAGGCTCGGCTCGTGAGCGACTTCGACTCGGCGGTCAAGGTCGCCCTGCGCGAAACGCCCCTGGGCGGCGCCCTCCTGTTCTCACCCGGCTGCGCGAGCTTCGACGCCTTCCCCAACTTCTCGGTGCGCGCCCAGCGCTTCCGCGAAATCGTCTCCGAGTTCGGACGTGAGGGCGTGGCGGCGCCCCTGCGCGTCCTCTGAGCGCACCACCGCAATGGGCCTCGACCTCGAGCATGCCGGCCTGCGCAGCGAGCTGTCCCGTCTGCACGGCTACGTCGGCACCGCCCTCGCGCGCGCCGGAGTGCGGGCCGGACGCCTGCACTCCGACGAGGTCGCGGTCGAACACCTGATCGGCGCACTCATGGAGGACGAGGACTCCGCCGCCAGCCAGGTCACCAGCTTCGCCTTCGCCGACCCGGAGACCCTGGCCGACGAGCTCCTGGCCCTCTCCCCGG
>JAJFFA010000793.1 GCA_021776885.1 Planctomycetota bacterium | reverse complement strand
CAGAACGACAGTCTCCCGCGCCGCAGGCCTCGACCTTGCTCTCGGGATCACGGTGGTCACGGCCAGCCGCTTGCTGAAGCGCTCGGGCAGAACGATCCCGTCGCCACCTCCAAGTCGCTGCCGGGTGTCCAGCTCAAGAACACGGAGCACGCCCGTCGCCGCGCTCAGCGAGTACGCGAGCGAGGACGCACCAGAGCCTGGGAGGTGACGCACCTGTCCCACGGGACGGGGCAGCGCGCGGGGAGGTAGTCGCGAGGCCCGTTCTAGGTGAGCTGCACTGGCTGCACCATGTCGGCTCGCGGGCGGCGTGATCAGCAGGGCGTGCGAGTGGGCAGGATGGCGAGGTGTACCGCGCTTTCGAGCTGCACAGGCGAAGGCATCGTCCTCGAAGCTAATGCCGGGCGTCCTGTGTCGAAGAGGAGGCGCGACCGAGTTCTTGGACAGGGCGCGCCCGACGCTCTTCGAGTTCACGCGCGAGGAGATCAAGTGATCGGCCCTTGCACCGCCACCCGCGCTCGCCGGCTCGGTCCCCGCTGCCCTCCTCCGCGCCAGCGCCGCGCCTCACACCTCCCCCAGGCGCGCTGACCACTGCGGTGGTCGTCGACCCGTCATCGCGTACGTCCCCGAGCCTTCCCCGTGCTCGGCCGCGCTATCGCTGCCACGTCGGGGTTGGGTAAGCACCAAGCAACGCTGCCCGCGCTCAGGGAAGGACCACGACGGACACGGAGCGCGTATGCCCCAGACCCGTCCCATCGGGGTGGGCGCTGTCCGACGCGAACCACTGGAAGTGGAGGGTCTCCCCCACGAGCCAGCCCGCGGCCGCCATCAGATCCTGCGTAAAGGGGAAGGTCAGGGTTCCGTCCGCCAGCCCGGCGGTGCCCGTGGCCGTCTGGTGCCCTGTCACGCGCGGCGCAAGGACGCACAAGCGGCTGCCCCTGCGCGAGGCGGCGAAGGCCCCCGAGGAGGACGGGTTGGGCGCCCTGCCCCACAGCAGCATGCCGGATTCCTGGCCCATCACGCGCGAGGCGGACAGCACGAAGTCGTCGGGACCCGTGAGCGTCGGGTGGCCGGAGGTGTCGATCCGCGGCAGGGCGCCCTGGGAGTTGCGCTTGCCCACACATTGCCGGCGCGCCTCACACTCGTCGGGCACACCGTCCGCGTCCTCGTCCAGGCTCGTGCCGAGCGCAATGTCCGTGGCGTCGTCGACGTGGTTGTTGTTGCAGTCGATGCCGTCGCCGAGCTCGATGCAGTAGCCGAGATCCAGGGCCAGCACATCCTCGGAGCCGTAGCCGGTCGAGCCGACGTCGCGCAGGGCCCGCAGGTCGCCACCGGCCGAATTCTCCCAGAGGAAGTAGCAGTCGCTCCCGGACGACTCGACGATCTCGAGCCAGTACTTGCCGCTGCGCGGCAGGACGACCGGTGTCGGCAGCTCGAGCCGCATCCGGCGAGCCTGGAGCGGCGTCCCGTTGCGGAACAGGAAGTGCCCTGTGAGCTGCTGGCTGAGGCCGCTCGCCGCCGAGGCCAGGATAGGATCTCCGACCGCGGGCCCCGGGAATCCTCCCGCATCCTCGTAGAGGCGCAGGGTGTACTCGTCGGGAACGGGGGTGCATGCGACAGAGCTGACCTCGTCGAAGGCCCCGCCCCACCAAGTGATCGCCCGCACCTCGTTCTCGGCCTGGACTGTGAAGTCGTCGGCGACTCGCGAGTTCCACGTCCCGTTCTGCGTCGAGGGAATCCCGCCCTCGCCACCCGACACGAGTCCGGGCATGGCGAACTGGCAGAGACAGGCGCTGTCCCCGGGAGCGCAGGTGGTCTGCACGAAGAAGTGCAGGATCGCGTAGACCTGCGCCGCGGGTGCGGTGCTCCGCGCACGCAAGGTCAGGGTGAGATGGTCTCCCGACTCGACCAGGAGCTCGGGGGCGCCCAACGAGACGTTCTGCTCTGCACCCGCCCCCGGAGGAGTGAACGTGTTGGCGAGAAGGAAGTGCCGCGAGCCGGAGGAGACGTCGTCGTGGACGAGGACGACGTCCACGTCGACCTGCGGCGGCGCTCCGCCCGCGTAGTTGTTCCGGGTCAGCAAGACGGAGCCGTGCACCCGGATCCACGTGGGATCGGGGAGGGGGCTGGTCCAGCGCACGGCCGGGGCCGAGTCGTAGTCGGGTCCGCCGACGATGTCGTGCTGCATGTAGCCAGGACTGACGATCGGCGACTGGTCGTCACCCCGTGACCAGTTCCCACCGAACCCGAAGTAGTCGTCGTCCCAGGTCAACAACGTGGCGGGCTGATCGAACCAAGGCGACGCGGAGCCGAGCTCCGCCCCACCCGGGAAGCGCATGTGGCTCCACACCGCGTTGCCCAGGCCGTCGTCGCTGGGGTTGCCGTCGGTCCCGCCGTGCTGGCTGCCGGGGTCCCAGTCGAGCCCGTGGTGCCAGGTGAACCCGGTGACGTAGCCGGACTGGGCCGAGGCAGGCCCGGCGAGGAAGGGAAGCGCTGCGATCAAGACACTGCCGACCATCGACCTTCGCATGTGCATCTTCAGGGTCTCCTGGCTGAGGGCTGGGCCACCGAACAGGCCGGCGATCGTAACGGCTCGGCGCGGATCGCGCTGCGCTCCAGCCTGGGCCCGCGAGGACGAGCGCTGCGACTTTGAAGGCGCCCTCTGTGTCGGCCGAGGAACACGCGGAGGCGAGCCGTGCAGGGCTTGTGCAGCCTCTACCTGGGCCGCGTGTCCGCGCTTCAGCTCTGGTGCGCGGCACGCCTGCACGCTCGCGGGCGGCGTGCACCGCCTGCTCGCCACGGGCTCGCACGACGGGCGCTGGCTAGCGGTCCTGCGCGACGGGCGCGCCTGCCGGCGCAGCTCACCGAGCCGGAGTTGTTTCAGCGCGGAAAGCTCCTCGGTCCCCGCCGCCTCTCGGCGGGCGAGATCTTCGAGGGCGTCCCGCCCGCGTGGGGCAATGCGTTCCACCTCATCGAGTCCGTTGCCGAGGCGGAGGCGCTCGTCGAGCGCCGCGCACGTGACGGCGTGTTCGAGATCAAGCTCTACCCGACGCTGTCGCGCAAGCTGCAACAGGCGGTCAGCGCGAAGGCGCGCACGAGCGGCGTCCGCGTGACGAGTCACGTCGCGAATCTACAAGGTGCTCACGCGAGCGGCCGCAGTCGTTCGCGCGCGCGAGGCGGGGGTGCCGATCCTCGTCGGCTCGGACTGCAGCCTGGGCAACGCGCTGGTCGGGCCCTCGACGCACTGGGAGATGGAGTGGCTCGTACGCGGCGGCCTCGAGCCGCTCGAAGCGCTGCGCTCCGCGACCGTGCTCTCGGCGCGCTATGCCGGGCTCGACGATCGGGGCGTCATCCGCGCGGGTGCCGTCGCGGACCTGGTCCTCCTGGCGGAGAATCCACTCGAGGACATCCGCGACCCGGACCGTGTTCGGTGTCGTCTTCGGAGGACGCTGGCTGGCGCACGAAGGGTGACCGCCGAGGATTCTAGTTCCCTCGAAGGCGCGTCAGGCCAAGGTGGTCGAGCTGCGCTTCTTCGGCGGCATGAACGGCCAGCAGATCGCCGACCACATGGACGTCTCGCGCAACACCGTCGTCCGCGAGCTGGCGCTGTCGCGCGCTTGGCTGCGAGCGCGGATCAAGCAACCATCGGGTTGGTCGGAGGGCTCGAGCCGCGGGCGTCCACCCCGTAGGGTGTGCAACTGGGCCGACGCACCACGGCGCACGGCGCAGGTGCTCACGACGCGCGCCGGTAGACCTTCAGTACACCACCAAGGCACTCGCTGCACTCGACCAGCCCATCCCTGCACAAGAAATGACCGGCGATCAGCGAGCGGCCAGTACCCTGCTGGTTTCGCTCGACGTTGTAGCTGCCGACCCAACCACACGCGAGGCAAACCGCGCGTGCTACCATTGCCTCTGAGCCGCCTTGGCGGCCGCTGCAGGGCGTGCTCTGGGTTTCCGACGTGAACAGTACTCGTCGCCAGATGTCCAGAATGTCGCCGCTGAAAGCACGGTCGATCGCTACGACCTCGAACGAGCCGCACACCGAGAGGGCAGGAACGGTCCCTCCACGGGCAAGTAGTACGCCGCACTCGGCCGAGGTGCGCTCCTTCCCTTTATGCTTGCACGATCAGCGTCGCAAACGTCCGATGGAGGCGCCGAGGAACTCGGATGCGCGGCGCAGCAACAACGAATGAGCGGAACACCAGATCGCTCCGCGAATGAATAGTGAGACGTGTTGGACTCTGATTCAGGCGGTCCACCAGGGCGATGGAGCAGCTCGCGACGATTTCGTCGAGCGCTACCTCCCGTCGGTGCATGCATATCTGCGGGCCCGTTGGAGCGGCAAGCCACTGCTGTCGGAGGTGGAAGATGCGGAGCAAGAGGTCCTGGCGCGTTGTTTCTCCGAGTCGGGCCCACTCGGGCGTCTGGAGCGCGCCTCCGGAGGCTTCCGCGGATTCCTCTACGGCGTTTGCCGCAACGTCGCGCGCGAATACGAACACGATCGCAAGAAGCGCGCGGAACACTGCATCGAAGCCCTGGACGATCAGCCGGCGGAGCAAGAGCGCCTGTCCGAGATCTTCGATCGCGAGTTTGCACGGCAAGTCATGCGCGAGGCGCGCGCTCGGTTTCGCGAGCAGTCGCTGGCCGAGGGCGGCAGGGCGGCGCGGCATCCCGAGCTCTTGAAGCTGCGCTTCGAAGACAACCTGCCCATCCGATCGATCGCGGCCCAGTGGGGCTGTGATCCGGCGCAGGTCCACAAGGACTATGCGCGTGCGCGGAAAAACTATCGAGAGGTGCTACTGGACCTCATGTCGGAGCAGAATCCAGGCCGCACCCCAGCCGAGGTCGAGCAAGCGACCATCCTTCTCTTGGCACTCCTCAGCTGACTACTTCGGAAGGCCGAACGTGTAGCTGCGGATGAAGCGGTCACGCGAACCTGCTTCGCACTCGATGCGCAGCGTCTCCGCGCCCGGATCGACGGGGACGCGGGCCTCGAATCGCAGCGCCCGGTACCCGGGCTCGCCGGCCGTCGGAGCATCGGTGGGCTCCACAGCGACCGCTTCCGTGCCCACACTCAAGACGATTCGATGGACGCGTTCGGCCAATCCGCCTTCTCGCAGCTGGACGCTGCCGGCCACGACGACATCATTTCCGTCGCGCCTCATCTGCACCTGACCGGGATCCAAGAAGACGGGTGAGATCCACTCGGCCCGCAAGAGTTCACGACGCCGGCTCTGGATGCCTTGGACGACCTGGGTTCGCAAGTCGGCGATGACCTTTGCATGGATCTCTTGCTGGGTGCTTTCCGATTCGCGACCGAGGAAGCCGGACGGAATGAGGAACCCCGACACGTAGTGCTTGATGCCATCGGAGCGGTCGGTGAAATCGAGCTCGGTCTGCGTATAGCGTGAGCTCGCCGCGACAACGCGTGCTGCCGGATCGCCGATCGACATGTTGCCGGCCTCCATGACGTGCCGGTCGAAAACCGTCGTCGTGAGTTCAGCATCGGCAAAGTAGCGCTGGTCTCCGATGAACCAGTTGGCGGGACCTGCGAACAAAAACAGAGGGTAGTTGAGCCAGAATGTCGGCGATTTCTCGCGGTAGATCTCGGGATCGTAGCGCAAGTCGAGCTCGATCAAGAGGTCGGCCCCGACATCGCGCGCTTGCTCCAGGGCCAAGCGCTGACGCTCGAACGCGTCCGCAGTTTGTTCGAAGTCTTCACGCGCCAGTACGGTCACTGCCGAGAAGCAGTACTCGCGCAATGCCCCGCGCACGGCTTCGGTGATCTCGTCCTGCGACAGCTCGAGGCGCATTGCGGTCTGCTTGCCGGGAAGTTCACCGGACGAGACGGCGCCTACAGTGGGCTCCTCCATCGGGACGATGGCGATGTGAAAGGGCAGCGTGCGGCGTTCGAGGGGCTCGACCGACGTGCAGCTCACGAGCAAGAGAAGGGCCAGGAGGATGCGCATCATTGCTGCTCCGTGAACGAGGGACCGGCCGAGTTGACCAGGCCGAGCCGGTCTTGGACGTGATCGAGAGAAGAGGCGCAGCGGAAGCCGACCGTCGGGTCGCGGAAGGTCGCGGCGCGGTGGTCGGCGACGGCGAAGTCGACGCGGCCTTGAGCGTAGTGGCCTCCGACGATCCAGCGACGGCTCGCTGTCGAATCAGGGGAGAGCAGGCGCTCGGTGTTCTCCATGGCCCAATGGTGCGGATAGGTCACTCCTTCGGTCGAGTCAGGGAGGCCCGTC
>JAJFFA010000792.1 GCA_021776885.1 Planctomycetota bacterium | reverse complement strand
GCCAGGCGCCCGAGCTGGTCGGGTCGAACCAGCCGACCAGGCGCCGGTCGACGCCGGCCTCGCCGTCGTAGCTCTGGCCGTCCTCGTCCTCGTCGACCACCATCACCAGGCGTCCCGAGAGCTCGGCCAGCCCGACGGTTCCGCCCGGGATGTTCAGCGCCTGGGGCAGGGCCAGGATGTGGCTCACCGGATCGCCCGGGGGCAGGACCGGGGTCACCGCCTGCACCCAGCGCACGACGCGGTCCACGCTGTCGCCGTCGTTGTTGAGGTCGCAGCCGCCGTCGTCGGCCTCCAGGGAGATCGTGCCCACGTAGTCAGGCACACAGACGACGCGCTCGACGCCGACCAGGCCGGTGTTGACGGGCGCACTGCCCACCATGTCCGTCACGAAGTCGGCGAAGCGCAGGTAGTGCAGGACGTCGTCGGCCGTGTCCATGTCGTCGACGCCGCAGTGCGGCGGCTCCCACTCGAGGGCGAAGTCGCCGCGGTCGTTGAAGCCCATGAAGCCCGGAACGCCGCTGCCCGCCGCCGCGGCTTCGCTCGCCAGGAAGCCCACGAGCCAGTCCCCGACGCCGTTCGCCAGGGCGCGGAAGGGCACGCTGGCGTCCGCCACGGCAAGCCCCGTCGAGTGCACCAGGCCATCGGAACGGGTCCCGTTGAGGAGCCCCAGGACGAAACTGTCGTCCGCCTGGCCGTCGCCATTCAGCTCGCCATCGAGGGCCTCGTCGAAGGCCAGGAACAGGAGGCCCTCGTCCGCGCCGAGGAACTGCGCGCGCAGGCCCCCGGGACTCGTGGAGGTGGTCCCGAGCACCTGGGCCGACTGGGGATCGTCGGCCTCGATCACGAGCACGTTGGTCATGCCCGCGCCCGGCGCGACATCCCCCGGACCGATGGCGAAGAGCCGGCTGCCGACGGCGATCACGGACTGGGCGGCGTCGACGGAGAGCGAGGTCACGAAGGTCGGCACCGGGCTCGTGGGCGACCAGTGCACCAGGGAGCGGTCGGCGGGGCCGCCGGCACCGTCGTCAAAGTCCCCGTCAGCGTCCCAGTCGAAGGCGTCCGCCTCCTCGTTCACCACCAGGTACAGCTGCTCGCCGGACCAGGCCAGGTGCTCGGCCGCGACGCGCAGGTTGATCTGGGCCAGGCTGACCGCGTTCGCCACGAAGGCCACCGCGTCGATGACGTCCATGTCGCGGTTGAACATGGTGCCCCCCGCGGTGGACGCCTCCGAGGCGAGGTAGGCGACGTAGCGCTCCGAGATCGCGACGGGAGCGCCGGGCGCGATCGCCTGGTTGGTGCTACGCACGACGAAGAGGCCACCGCCGTCGTCGTCGCCGCCGCTGCCACAGGCGAAAGACAGGAGACCGCACGCGAGGGCGATGCCGGCGTGACGGATACAATGCGTTCTGGAGCTGCAAGCCATCCCATTAAGGTAGGGAGTGGAGCGACCCACCGCGACCCCCCGAGCCATGCCCCTACCCTGGAAAAGAGCGTCGACCCCCGAGCCCTCGCTCAGGAGGGGCCTCCTGTGCCTCCCGCCCCTGCTCCTGGCGTCGGCCCTCGGCCTGGGCCCCGCGCGCCTGGGCCCCGCGAGCCAGGACGCCGGGCCCGGGAGCACAGCGCCGGAGGCGCGCATCGACGACGGCCGCACGTCGCGCCTCGAGGACGTCTCGGCCAGCGCCTGCGTCGGCTGCCACGCCCCCGTCCTCGAGGAGTGGCGCGAGAGCGCCCACGCCCTGGCCTGGAAGGACGAGCGCTACCAGAAGGCCCTCTCCAAGGTACGCCGGGAGGAGAGCTGCACCGGCTGCCACATCCCAGAGCCCCTCTCGAGCTCCCTGCCCCTGGCTCCCGGCGCCTCGACCCGCACAACCCGCCCCCGTGCCCGCGACGAGCACAAGCAGCTGGGGGTCTCCTGCAGCGCGTGCCATCTGGCCGCCGACGGCGCCACCGTGCTGGGCCCCTTCGGCCTCGAGACCGACGCCCACCCGACGCGCCGCGACCCGCGCTTCGAGGTCGAGACCGCGAGCGCCACCTGCCTGCCCTGCCACTCGACGACCATCGGCCCGGTGATCGGCGTCGGCAAGGACTTCATCGCCAGCGACCAGGAGGGCCTGGGGCTCTCGTGCACCGAGTGCCACATGCCGCCGATCAGGCGCCCCATCGCGTCGGACCCCGAGGGCCAGATCACCTACCCCGAGCGCCGCGGCCGCAGCCACCGCATCCTCGGCCCGCGGGACCCGGCCTTCCTGCGGCGCGCCTTCAGCCTCGAGGTCGAGGGCACGGCCCAGGGCTCCGCGACCCTGGTGGTCACCAACCGCGCCGGCCACCGCGTGCCGGGCATGACGGAGCGCCGCTTCGTCTTCCGCGCACGCCTGGTCGACGCGCACGGCACGCTCCTGGACGAGGGCGAGCTGGTCCTCGACACCCGCGCCTACCTGCCCGTCGAGGGCACGCGCCAGCTGACCCTGAGCGGCCGCGGCGCGGCGCGCATCGAGGTCGACGCTCGCCACGAGGCGACTGGCCTGGGGCGCGGCGGCCACGTCTTCCTGACGGACGTCCTGGCCCTCGATTAGGCTGGGCTAGCCCGAACCAAGGGGCGCCTCCGCTGCGTTCTCCGGTGCGACGGGGCGCCACGAGGCGCGCCCCGACCTCTCCATTCTGGCCCGCTGCGCGGGCCGCTCACGCCCGGCGACTCAGTCGCAGAACGTGATCGTCAGGCCATCGGACAGGTTGAAGCCCGCCCCGCCGGCGGCCGCGTCGCGGAACCAGAACTGGAAGTGCCAGGTCGATCCTCCAAGGATCGCGTTCGCCCCTGAGGCCGGGGAGCCGCTGCTGAAGTCCAGGAGGCGCTGCAGGCTGCCCGTGGCGCCGACCGATGCGGGGGGGCCCAGGCGCGCCGTGCTACCGCCCACGCAGCGACGGCCGTCGCCGAAGGGGGCATCGACCGGCGACGAGCCGTAGAAGAAGAGCCCCGTCACGTTCGGGGGTGCATCCTCGACGCGCACGCGCAGGGCGTTGCTCTGGACCGAGAGCGAGCGCTTGTAGGTCATGCGCGCCCCGGGACCGGCCGAGTGCGGCGCGGCCGTGCAGAAGTTGCGCGGCGGCCGCGGGTTGGCGCCGGAGAAGACGTAGGACACGCCGCGCGCCCCGTTGGCCGAGGCCGCGGTGCCCAGGAAGTCGGGCTCACCGTCACCGTCGACGTCCCCCAGCCCGGCCGCGTCGAAGCCCAGGTTCGCGCCGTTCAGGGTGCCGGTCCAGCGCCCCAGGAGGCGTCCGTCCGCGCCCGAGCGCAGCTGCACGTCGCCCGCGTTGTTGCCGCCGTCGTCCCCCAGCCAGGAGCCGAAGACCATGTCGTCGTGTCCGTCGCCGTCGACGTCGCCGGCCCAGCCGCGCCCGATCCCGTAGCCCTGCCCCGGGCCGCTGCCCGTCAGGGTGTGCAGCACGGAGAAGTCGACGCCCGAGTAGACGAAGACGCGCCCGGTCGCGGCTCCCAGGGCCGCGTTGCTCCAGTCGGAGACGAAGAAGTCGGGCGTCGAGTCGGCGTTGACGTCACCGATGAAGCCGGCGAAGAACTGTCCGAAGTTGACCCCGGTGGCGTCCGTATCGAGGGTCTGCAGCAGGTTGCCTGTCTGACCGTCGTAGACGAAGGCCTGCCCGCCGTTGGCTGCGCCCGCCCCGGGCGCTCCGACCACGAGGTCGACGAAGCCGTCGTTGTCGCGGTCGCCGATGCCGTTCACGGAGCGACCGAACTGGTCCCCGGTCTGGGTGCCGTCGAAGACGTGCAGGTTGAGCTGGGTCGCCCCCGAGACCACGTAGGCGCGGCCGGAGCCCGCCCCCATGGCGTCGTGCCCCTCCGCTCCGATGATCAGGTCGGGCGTTCCGTCGCCGTCCACGTCCCCGGGCCCGGCCACCGAGTAGCCGTAGGCATCCCCGCCGACCTCACCGTCGAGGCTGAAGAAGAGGGAGCCGTCGATCCCCGAGTACACGTAGACCGAGCCGGGCAGGACCGCGGACGCGTTGGCCGGGGCGCCGAACATGAACTCGTCGTGGCCGTCGGCGTTCAGATCCCCGACGGCGGAGACGGAGTGGCCCAGGTTGCCGCCGGCCAGGGGGCCGTCGATGGTGTAGAGCAGCGCGCCACTGGCTCCCGAGTAGATGTAGCCGCGCCCGGCGTTGTTGCCGCCGGTGTCATGGAACGGCGCGGTCAAGCCGAAGTCGGGTGTCCCGTCGGCGTCGACGTCCCCGACCCGATCCCCGACCCAGCCGAACTGGTCGCCGCCGGCCTCGCCGACCAGGGTCTGGCGCGGCGGACAGGCCTCCCAGACCTGGGCCTGGGCCGGAGAGGCGAAGAGGGTCAGGGTCAGAAAGGGCGCGGCACGGCGCATGGACGGCTCCGGGGCTGGGGGATCCTTCGTCTGGCGGGCGGCTGGGCCCTGGGCCAATCCTACTACGACATGTAGGATCAGCAACCCGCTTTCTTACAAGCTGTAGTACCAGGGTAGACTGAAGGCTGCGGGCCGCCCCCTGTGGCCCGCGGACCTGGAACGAACCGGAGGACGAGTTGGGCACCCCCGCACCCCGCCCCACAATCAGTGACACCGAGATGGAGGTCCTCAAGGCCCTCTGGGAGGACGGTCCTGGCACCGTCCGTGAGATCAACGAGCGCCTCTTCGCGCAGAAGCGGCGCTGGGCCTACACCACCGTCCAGACCCTGCTGGGTCGGCTCAAGGGCAAGGGCTATGTCGCCCGCGACGAGAGCGGCCTGGCCCACGTGTTCCGCGCTTCGGTGACGCGCGAGAAGCTCCTGGGGTGGCGGCTGCGTGAGCTGGCCGACCAGGTGTGCGGTGGCGAAACGACGCCGCTGGTGCTCTCGCTCGTCCAGCGCAACGCGCTGACCGAGGGTGAGATCGCGTCGTTGCGCGCTCTCCTGGACGACAAGTCGGGCTCGGAGTCAGGCTCGCGCAAGCGAGCGAAGAAGAGGGACTGATCGGTTCGTGACCAAGGCGTGGCAGGCGCCGGAACGCTCGAGGCAGGAAGAGGCATGGGCATGTTGAGTTGGCTCCTGGAAAATGCGCTGGTGGCGACGTTGCTTGCGCTCGTCGTCTGGGTGGTGTGTCGGGCCTTCCGCCCGCGGCCGGCCTTGTGCCACGCCCTGTGGTTGGTCGTGCTGCTCAAGCTCGTCACGCCGCCGGTGGTGCACTGGCCCTGGTCCCTGGAGCGCGCGAGCGCGGCGCAGGTGCTCTCCGTCGCAGCGGCTCCCGAAGCGGATGCTGACGCAGCAGCACGATCGGCGAGTCCG
>JAJFFA010000791.1 GCA_021776885.1 Planctomycetota bacterium | reverse complement strand
CCGAATCCCATGGATGCCGTGCGCCGACTCCGAACCGCCTCTCCCCCGGTCCCCACCTTCGCGGGGCTGCCTGCCGAGTCCCCGGCCCGTGCGGCGTGCCTGTGGGCGCTCATGGCCCACCTGGGCGCCGTCCTGGGCTGCTCCGCTCCGGACCTGCAGCCCGAGCCCTCTCGGCCGCTGAGGCCCGACAGCGCCGAATCCAACGGCTGGAGCCGCGATTGCGACCTCCTGCACGTCGAGGTCGAGCTGGCCATCGACCTCGAAGCGCGCGGCATCGCGGGGGTCGCGCGCAACCGCGTGCGGGCGCTCCTGAGCGATACGGCGGAGATCCGCTTCCACGGTGTCGGGTTGAGTATCGAATCGGTGACCGACAGCGCCGGCCGGGAACTGGCCTTCGAGGTGGCCGAGCCCTGGATCCGCGTCTACCTGACCGAGCCCCTGGCCCTCGGCGCGGAGGAGACCCTCAGCCTGACCTACTCCGCGCGCCCCGAGCGCGGTCTGTACTTCGTCGAGACCTCCAAGGACGCGGACGAGTACGCGCCCCAGGTCTGGTCCCAGGGCCAGGACGAGGACACGCGCTACTGGATCCCCACCTGGGACTACCCGAACGACCGCGCCTCCTGCTCGCTCTCGATCCGCGTCGGCCAGGGCCTCAGTGTCGTGGCCAACGGCGAGCAGGTCGGCGTCGACGAGCACGACGCGGGCGAGCGCACCTTCCACTGGATGCTCGAGCAGGAGATCCCGACCTACCTGATCGCCATCGCCGTCGGCCGCTGGGAGCGCTATGCCGACGACTGGAACGGCATCCCCGTCGAGTACTACGTCGGACCCGGTACGGGGGAGGAGAAGGCGCGCCGCGCCTTCGGCGAGACGCCGCAGATGCTCGAGTTCTTCAGCCGCCTGCTCGACGAGCCCTACCCCTACGCCAAGTACGCCCAGGTCGCGGTGGCGGACTTCGTGGTCGGCGGGATGGAGAACGCCTCGGTCACGATCCAGAACGACTACATCATCGGAGATGCCGGAGAGGTCGGTGACCTGGACGGGGACCCGCGCCTGCTCGTCGCCCACGAACTGGCCCACCAGTGGTTCGGCGACCTGGTCACCTGCCGCACCTGGAGCCACCTCTGGTTGAACGAGGCCTGGGCCTCCTACCTCGAGCTCCTGTTCGAGGGCGAGAAGGCGGGCGAGGGCAGCCTGCGCCTGTGGCTCGAGCGCTACCGTGAGTGGTACATCGCAGGCGGCGCGAGCGCGCGCTTGCCGGTCTCCCTGGACTGGTTCAACCAGGGTGCCGGGCCGCGTGCGAACCACGTGTACACCAAGGGACCGTGGGTGCTGTTCATGATCCACCGCGCCCTCGGCGACGAGGCCTTCTGGCTCGGCGTGCGCGCGTACCTGGACCGTCACGCAGGCCAGCTGGTGACCACCCAGGACTTCATCGACGCGCTCTTCGACGCCACCGGGAACAACATCGAGGGGCTGATCGAGCAGTGGGTCGAGGCCGGCGGCTACCCGGCCTACGACGTGCGCTTCTCCACCCCGAGCCAGGAAGCGGGCGAGCTCCCGGCCCTGGCCCTGACCGTGGCCCAGGTGCAGGAGCTGGACGAGCTGGTGCCGCTCTTCGACCTCTCCGTGGCCGTCGATCTGTGCTACGCGGATGGGCGCATCGAGCGCCACCAGGTCCGCGTGCACGAGCAGCAGGAGACCTTCCGCCTGCCCCTCACCGGCGACCTGGTCGACGTGCTGTTCGACGCCGAGGCGGAGCTCTTGTGCACCGTCGAGCTCGAGAAGAGCGACACCATGTGGGTGCACCAAGCGCGCATGGACGAGCGCCCCGCGCTGGTCTGGCGCGCCCTGCCCGAGCTGCGCCGCCGCGCCGGGCGCTCCGAGGGCGCGCGCCGTACGCTCCTGGGCCTGCTCCTGGGCGCGACCGAGCCGCTGATGCGCGAGCGCGCCGCCCAGCTCTGCGACTTCCGCGACCCGCGCGCCTGGCACGCCCTGCTCGAGGTGGTCTGGAAGGACCCGGAGCCGCGCGTGCGACGCGAGGCCGCGCACACCCTCAACCAGCACTCCCTGCGCGTGAACTTCGACGTCGACGGGCCCGACTACGCGCGCATGCTGGCGCACCTGGCCAGCGAGTCGTCGCCGGCCGTGCGCGCCGAGCTGCGCAATCTCCTGGGCCTCGAGCCCGAGGAGCGGCCCGAGTCGTGAAGCCGCGGCGCGGCGAGCTCGCCGCCCTGGCGCGGCGCGACCCCGTCCTCGGGGCCGCCCTGCGGCGCGTCCCGCCCTATCCCGGCTTCTCGTCACGCACGGGCAGCTATCGCTCGCACTTCCACGCCCTGGCGCGGGCCATCGTCTACCAGCAGCTGGCCGGCGCGGCCGCCAAGACGATCCACGACCGGGTCTGCGCCCTGACCCCGGGGCGCGCCTTCCCGCGCCCGCCCGAGCTGCTCGCCCTCTCGGACGCTCGGCTGCGCGGGGCCGGGCTCTCGCGCAACAAGTTGCTGGCCCTGCGCGACCTGGCCGGTCGGGTCGAGGACGGCTCCCTGGCGCTGACGCGCATCGCACGCCTCTCCGACGAGGCGATCGTCGAGCGCCTGGTCGAGGTGCGCGGCATCGGTGCCTGGAGCGCGCAGATGTTCCTGATCTTTCGCCTGGGGCGGCTCGACGTGATGCCCGCCACGGACCTCGGCGTGCAGGAGGGCCTGCGCCGCCTCGACGGTCTGGCCGAGCGACCGAAGCCCAAGCAGCTCGAGCAGCGCGCCGAGGTCTGGCGCCCCCTGCGCAGCGTCGCGACCTGGGTGCTCTACCGCCTGGCCGACGGCCCCGTGGGCTCGAGCTAGCCAGGGCTCAACCGAGGGCGCGGCGCAGGGCGTACCAGACGCGGCCGATCCATTCGTGCACGGCGAAGGAGCTCTCCTGGAAGGAGCGCGCCGAGGGCAGCACCGCGGTCAACCACCAGTCGGGCCAGGTGCGCGGCGAGGTGGGGGCAGGCACGACCGACAGGCCCGCGGCCTCGAAGGCGGCGGCGGCCCGCGGCAGGTGCCAGGCGTGGGAGACCAGGTAGGCGCGCTCGATGCCGGCCCGCTCCAGGAGCCGTGCCGAGAAGCGCGCGTTGCCCTCGGTGTCGTTCGAGTCGCCCTCCTTCCAGCGCACCGCGACGCCGAACTCGCTCTCGAGCACGTCGGCCATGGCCTCCGCCACCGACGGATAGCCCGCGACGAGCACGCCGCCGCTGGTCAGCACCGGCAGGCCGGAGGCCTTGGCCAGGGTCGCGGCGTAGCGCACGCGCTCGAGGGAGACCGGGCCGATGGAGGGCTTGTCGAACTCCGGCGCGTCGGGCACGAAGTCGGCGCCGAGGATGATGATTGCTCCGGCGCCGTGGTCGAGGCGCTCGAGGTCGAGGATCGGGTGGGGCTGCAGGCCGGCCATCAGGGCCGACGACACGATCGGCAGGGAGAGCAGGCTGGCCAGCAGGCCGGCACTGAGCACCAGGCCCTTGCCCAGGCGCGGGCGCCAGCGGTACACGACCACCCCGGCCAGGCCCAGCAGGATCAGAGACAGGGGCGGCACCACCGCCTGCTTCAGGGTGAAGGCGGCGGCGCCCAGGAGGTCCAAGCTCAGCGCCCCCCGCTGGCCCGGGGCTCGGCCCCTGCGTCAAGGGCGGCCACCGGGAAGTCGGGGGAGGGCGTGTGCTCGGCGGCCATGCGCGCCGCCAGGGCGGCCACGCGCTCGGGCTGCTCGCCGGCCAGGTCCCGGGCTTCGCCCGGGTCACGCTCCAGGTCGTAGAGCTCGATGCTGAGGTCGCCCTTCCCGACCCGCGGGCGCACGGCCTTCCAGCGTCCGTCCGCGATCAGGGCCTGCTTGCCGTGAAATTCCCAGTAGAGCGCCTCGTGCTGCGCCTGTTCGCCGCGCCCGAGGAGGGTGGGGGCGAAGGACAGCCCATCGATGGCGGGCTGTGGCTCGGCGCCGATCAGCTCGAGCAGCGTGGGCAGGATGTCCTGGAAGGCGGAGACGTGGTCCGTGCTGCTGCCGGCGGCGATGCGACCGGGCAGGCGCGCGATCAGGGGCACGCGCACGCCACCCTCGTACAGGCTGCCCTTGAGGCCGCGCAGGCCGCCGGCGCTGTCGAAGAATTCGTAGTCGACGCCGCCCGCGTAGGTCGGGCCGTTGTCGCTGGAGAACAGCACCAGGGTGTTCTGCGCCAGGTCCAGCTCGTCGAGCAGGTCGAGGATGCGCCCGACCTCCGCGTCGAGGCGCGTGATCATCGCGGCGTAGGCGCGGCGCGGCGAGGGGTGCGGCAGGTAGGCCTTCTGGCCCAGGTAGGGCTCGGCGTCCCACTCGGCGGGATAGCGCTCGACGTCCTCGTCCGGCACCTGCAGGGCGACGTGGGGGATGGGGCTCGGGTAGTAGAGGAAGAAGGGCTCGTCCTGCTGCGCACGCACGAAGTCGAGGGCGCCCGCGAGCATCACGTCCGGCGCGTAGACGGCGCTGGCGTAGTGCTGCGCATACTCGGCCTCGTCTTCGAGGGGCTGGGCGAGCTTCTGGTGCGCGGAGAACCAGGGGTTGCCCTCGAGCACGAGCTTCTCGTCGTCCTGCCACAGGTGTGTCGGGTAGTAGTTGTGCGCCTTGCGCTGGCACAGGTAGCCGAGGAAGGTGTCGAAGCCCTGGCGCAGGGGCGCGCCGCTGGTCCCCGGTCCGCCCAGGCCCCACTTGCCGAAGGCGCCGGTGGCGTAGCCGGCCGCGGACAGGCGCGTTGCCAGGGTGCTGGTGCCGGCCAGGAGCGGAAGCTGGCCCTCGGGCTCCTGCGGGCCCCAGCCGCCGTTCTCCCAGTTGTCGCGCACCCGCGCGTGGCCCGTGTGCAGGCCGGTCAAGAGCACGCAGCGCGACGGCGCGCACACGGCGCTGCCCGCGTAGTGCCGCGTGAAGCGCATGCCCTGGGCCGCGAGGCGGTCCAGGTGCGGTGTGCGGATCTTCCCCTGGCCGTAGCAGCCGAGCTCGCCCCAGCCCAGGTCGTCGGCCAGGATCAGGACCACGTTGGGCGGCGCCGCGGCCTGGGCCGCAAGCGCGACCGGGGGCGTGCCGAGGGGGGAGAGGGTCAGGAGCAGGGACGCACAGGACTGGAGCAGGATCATCGCCCGCGATCGTAACCGAGAGCGTTGCTATGCTCGTCTTCCCATCCACGCACGCGAGGCAGACGCAAACGAGGAGCGGATGATGAAGATCTCGAGGCAGGTACGGGCGGCGTTGAGCGCCGCGTTTCTGGCCCTGGTCGGCGCCGGGGCCGCCGTGGCCGCGGACGTGTGCGGCGAATGCACGGCGAAGGAGCTGTGCGCGACCCACGGAGCGGCCCTCGAGGCCGCGTTCGAGGAGTGGGGCGAGGCCCTCACTTCGGAGGACGAGGGCGAGCGCATCGAGGCGCTGGTGGCCCTTGCGGAACTCTCCCACGAGCACGCGAACGCGCCGTCGGAGCGCGCCGCTGAGGCCCTGGCCCAGGCCATGGACGACCCCTCGCTGCGCGTGCGCCAGCGGGTCGCGCGGCTGCTGGCCAACGGCCAGCACCCGGAGATCGCCGTGCGCGCCCTGGTGCGCGAGTGCGAGCGCATCAAGCAGGGGCTCGGCAACGGCAACCTGGTGCAGACCCTGGCCAGCGACTCCGACGAGACCCAGGTGGCGATGGCCTACATCGCGAACATCCCCAAGGCCGCCGGCGAGCTGAAGGACGATCGCTGCGTCGAGATCATCTACAAGATCCTGAAGCAGCTCCCGGCCGAGACCCGCGGTCAGCCGATCTTCGTCGCCTCCTGTGACGCCCTGCTCGAGCTGGGCACGGCCAAGTCGGTCGAGGCCGTGTTCGAGACCCTCTCCCCCTGGAGCGACGATCCGGGTCTGCGCCGCGTGCACAACTCCGTGCTGCGCTGCGCCTCGCGGCGCGACCTCGAGGGCATGCCGGACTGGGGCGAGGACTGCGTCAAGGGCTGGCGCAAGTGGTGGCGCGTCAACAAGCGCGCCTTCCCTGCCAAGCTGGGCAAGGCCAAGCTCGTCCTCGAGGAGGACTAGCAGGCCCCCAGCGCGAGAGGCCTGCCGTCCTCTGGCTCTGGTAGCGAG
>JAJFFA010000080.1 GCA_021776885.1 Planctomycetota bacterium | reverse complement strand
CACGCGCTCGACCAGGTCCTCGGCGGCGATGCCCGGCAGGTGGCGCAGGCCCACGTCGATCGAGGCCCGTTCGGGGACGACGTTGATCGCCACCCCGCCCTCGCAGCGCGCGACGTTGAGCGGCACGAAGGGGGCGTCGGGGAAGTGCTCGGCGTTGGCCGGGCGTTCGCCGCGCAGAGTGTCGTCCAGCTCGACCAGGGCCACGATGGCCCGGGCGGCGACGGCCAGGGCGTTCTTGCCCAGGTGCGGGTAGCCCGAGTGGGCGCTCTTGCCGTGGAAGTCGAGGCGCAGCTTGACGTGCCCCTTGTGCATGCGCACCACGCGCATGCCCGTCGGCTCGCCGACGATGGTGCGGCGCGGCAGCGGCTCGGGGGAGGTGTAGGTCTCGACGAAGTGGCGCGAGCCGAGGGTGCCCAGCTCCTCGTCGTAGGTGAAGAGCAGGACCAGCGGCTGGGTCAGGGCCTCGAGGCGTGCCTCGGCCAGGAGGTTCGTGGCCAGGGCCAGGAAGCCCTTCATGTCGCAGGAGCCGCGCGCCGCCCAGGTCCCGTTCTGCTTGTCGGTCAGCCGGAAGGGGTCGCTGTTCCAGCCGCTGCCCGCCGGGACCACGTCCATGTGGCCGGAGAGCACCAGCCCCGCGCGCTCGGGGGTCGCCTCGGGCCCGGCCCGCAGCACCAGGTTGGCCTTGTCCCCGCCCGGCGAGGCGTGGCGCTCGACGCGCACCCCAGGCCGCTCGAGGTAGTCGGCGAGGAAGTCCACGAGCTCGAGGTTCGACAGGTGGCTGGTGGTGTCGAACGCGATCAACCGTTCGAGCAGCGCAAGATCCGTGAGGGCGGGGGCAGGCATCGCGACAGGATACGTTTCAGTGCCGACTCCGCCGCTCCGCGCCTTGATCGCCCGGAGGTTGCCGCCATCATGGCCGCCAGCAATGCGCTTCCTGCCGTCCCCGCCCCCGCTGCACCCCCGGGTCCTGCTCCTGAGCGGCCTGCTGGCCCTGGGTACGGCGTGCAAGGGGCCGAACGGCGAGGGCCTGCGGCCGGGGCACTCGGTGGCCCTCCTGGGCGGACTGGCTGGCGCCGTCGACCCGGAGCTGCGCGGCGCTTCCGCGGGGATCCAGTACCGCTTCCAGCGCCAGTGGCTCAACCACCGCCCCATCGTCGGCGCGGTCCTCTACGAGGGCGGAGGGCGCTTCGTGTACGGCGGACTCGGCCCCGAGATCGACATCACCCGTCGCCTGCGCCTGACCAACTCCTTCTCCGTCGGCGTCTACCGCGCCGGCCAGATCGACCTGGGCGGAACGGTCCAGTTCCGCAGCGCGGTGGGGCTCAGCTACGCCCTGAACGACTCCCTGCGCCTGGGCCTCATGGGCTCGCACCTCTCCCACGCGGGCTTCGGGGGCGCGACCAACCCGGGGACGGAGAGCGTGTTCCTGTCCTTGGGGTGGGGCTTCTAGCCCCGAGCACCTCACCCCCCTCGCGGCACGCCGCGTCAGCCGACTGCGCTGGGGTAGAGCGGGCTGGGGTCGTCCAGCGACCTCTCATTCAGCGAGCGGTAGTACAGCGCCTGGTTGCCGCCCCCTAGCTTCGACTCGCGCAGGGCGATCTCGGCGTGGCGACGCAGGACCTCGGGGCTCTGCAGGTCGCTGCCGTCGTAGGTCTCGAAGCCCACGCTGGCGCTGACCTCGACCCGCCGCGGCGCCTCCTCGGTCCCGCGGAACTCCGCGGGCGCCATGTGGGACAAGGCGCGCACCTCGCGGCACAGGCGACGCACGACCAGGGCCGCCTCGACCCGGCGCGTGTAGGGCAAGACCAGGGCGAACTCGTCCCCGCCCAGGCGCGCCGCGACGTCCTCGGCCCGGCGCTGGCCGCGGATCGCTTCGCCCACGGAGGCGATGACGGCATCACCGACCGTGTGGTCGAACTCCTTGTTGATCGCACCGAAACGATCGAGGTCGACCAGCACCAGGGCCAGGTTCATGTGGTGCCGCTGCGCGGCCGAGAAGTGCTCCTGGAGCCGCGCGGCGAAGACGTCGGGGCGCAGGAGTCCCGTGCGCTCGTCGTGGTGCGCCCGCCAGCGCAGCTCCTCGAGCTCGCCGTGGCTGGCCGCGTCACGCGCCAGGCGCGAGACGCGCATGAGCACCTCCTCGACCGGAGCGCCGGCGTGGATCAGGTCCCAGGGGCCCTGGTGCAGGGCCGCCGCCGCAGCGATCGAGGGGCCCACCCCCTGGTTGCAGGTGACGACCAGGACGGGCAAGCCGCGCTCGGCCCGTAGACGGTCGAGGGTCTCGAGCTCCACGCGCCCGCTTTCGACCAGGGGAGCGATCACGACTGCGTCGTAGGTGCTCTCGGAAAGGGCCGCGACGGTCTCGCGCAGGGAGCGGGTGACGCGCAGGGTGTAGCCGGCCCATTCGAGGGGCTGGAGGTCGCCGTAGAGGCGGTCGCCGCGGTGGTCGGCGAGCAGAAGATTCTTCTCAGTCAAAGCCATATTCCTCGCAGGGGCGCCCCGGGGGCCCGGACGTCGGGCTCGCTGCGCATGGGTAGCTGCGGAAAGGGGCGCCAGAACCCGACAATCCAGGCGCGCCATTACGGAACCATGGCGCGTCGTCAGGTCAGGAGGGTCCAGCCGACTTCGCGCGATGAGGCGCTGGGGTCGACGCCCGTCGGGCTGCCCAGGCACACGGTGGTCCCACCCAGGGCGCGACCGCCTTGCATCAGGACGACCGTCACCAGGCGCTCGCTGACGAAGCCCGGCGGCACGACGGCCGGGTCGAGGGGGTAGTAGTAGCCCGCGCGAGGGGTCGTCTCCGGCGCCCCCTCCCAGCGCCGCAGGCGCCCGCGGGTGATGCGGAAGCGCGCCAATCCCGACGCCGGCGGAGTGTCCCCGTCCAGGGGCTCGAGCCCGAAGTGCGGACCGTGGGGCACGACGATCATGTGGCCCTGGCCTCCACCCTGGGGCGGGCGCACGCGAATGCCGACGATCTTGCTGCTCGTCGCGGCGCGTACACGGTGGTAGCGCACCGTCGTCGTCGACTCGTCCTCGCCACCCTCGCCGCCCTCGCCGGGACGGTCGACCAGCACCCGCAGCGACCAGCCCCGCTCGCCCGGGCCATCCCCCGGGCCATCCCCCGGGCCGTCCCCCGGGCCGTCCGCGGCCGCCACGGCGAGCGGGGGCTTCCAGGTCACACTGACCCAGCGCAGCTCCCCCGCGTCGAGGGCGACATCGGAGAGCTCCTGCTGCTCCCCCTCGGCGTCGACCACCGGCTGCCAGGCCGCGGGGTCCGCCTCGAGGCTGGCCGACTGACACCAGAAGCGCACGCGCACGCCGTCCGCTGCAGCCGTCCCGCGGTTGCGCAGGCAGACCTTCAGGCGGTTCTCGTGCTGCGGGCGAATCGGGTCAGCGCGCCCGTCGTCGTCGTTGTCGATCATCACGTCGGGCGACAACCACGCGCGCTGCCAGCCCGTCGGATCGAGCTCGAGCTCCGTCCCCGGACGCGCGTCCGCGGGCGTGGCCTGGACCGCGCCCTGGGCGCCCAGCTCCTCGAGCACCAGGCTGGCGGCGAGGGCGCGCTCGCGCGCCGCGACCACCAGGACCAGGCTGCCGCCGGGGTCCAGCCGCACCCACTTGGCCCGCCGCCGGGTCTCGAGCCGCGCCACGTCGAGCAGCCGACCGCGGGCGTCGATCCGCGCGAGCTGCCACAGACCCGTCGCATCCCCGGCCGCAGGGGCGAAGCTGCGCATCGAGACGCGCAGCATGCGCGCCACCCGCGGGCCGCTCACGCGCACGCGCAGGGCGCGCGCCGCGTAGGGCATCAGGTCGAACTGGCGCGTGCCGCGCCCGCCGTCCTCGAGCCGCAGGTCGTCCTCGCCCGCGGCCCAGGGCACCTCGCGCAAGTCGAGCTGGAAGCGGCTCTCGTCCGCGCGCAACCCGAAGCTGGTCAGGGCGCGCGCCAGCTGCCAGTTGCCGAACACGGTCTCGCGCCCGCTGACCGACCCGTCGGGGTCGCGCTGGAAGCGGTCGAAGCGCCCCCACCAGGGCAGGCGCGCACGGGCCTCGCGCAGGGCCCCCGGGGCCATGCCCGACGCCGTCGAAGCGGTGCACTCGAGCACGACGCGCAGCGCGTCGGCGCCGCGCTGGCCCTGCCCTGCGCGCGAAATGCCGAGCTCCCGGGCGAAGTAGCGCCAGAACGCACAGGCATCTCCGCCCAGCCGCCGTGGCCCCGCCGAGCTGTCGATCCAGGAGCGTGGCTGGCCCAGGACGGGAGCGTCCTCCTCCGGCTTCGCCCCCAGGGCGCGCGCGGCCCAGGCGGCGCTGCCCTCGCTGACCAGCGTGCGCACTCCGCTCGTCTCACGCGTGGCGTGGAACAGGTACTGGATGCGGTGGAAGACCAGGTGCGGCACGATGCGCAATAGCACCTCCGCGCTCAGGCCGGGAGCGACGCCGATGAAATCCCAGGTCGGATGCGTGCTGCCCGCGAGGAAGCACTGGTCGAAGATGCGCAGCTCGAGGCGCTCGCCCACGGCGAGCGGATCGGGGAGATCGAAGGGCGCGGAGCTGAAGCGTGCCAGGGCCCAGTCGGCGATGCGACCGACGCGCTGCACGTAGGCCGGCGCGGCGTCCGAGCTGGGCGGGTCGAAGTCGCCGGGTCGGTGCCGGATCCAGCCCACGAGCTCGCGCGCCGAGAGGATCTCCTCGTCGCGTCGTGGCGGGAGCGGATCCACGCGGTCGCGCGCGAAGCCGGGATCGCTGGTGTAGTGCACGACGACGCGCCGGGTGCGGAAGGTGCGGCGCGTCGCGGCCGCGGGCAGATCGTCCGCGGGGCTGGGCCCCAGGGTGGTGTCGCGCTCCTCGAGCAACGCGCGGATCGAGTCGCCGAAGCCCTCCCCGCACTCGCCCCACTCGCCGAGCCGGGGGGACGGGCGCTCGCCGGCTTCGCGGGCGCAGAGCGGGAAGGCGCGTCGATAGCGCGCTGCGTCCGGCGCCGCGGGGTCCGGGTGGCGCAGGTAGGCGTAGGCCCGGCGCAGGCCTTCGTCGTCCAGGGCCCGGGCATGCACGCGGTCGAAGGGCTCGCCGGCCAGCCAGGAGTAGCGCTTGCCCGCGACGGGGACCCGCGCGCTGGGCACGGCGAGGTCGATGCGCAGATCCCCCTCCAGGTCGACGTCGGCCGCGCTCGAGGCCAGGACGGCCCCGTCCGCGTCGAGCACCTCGAGGCGCACCCCGCGGGTCGGCGCCGAGGCCTGGACCCTCAGCCGGTAGCGCCCCTCGGCGTCGGTCGTCGCCGAGGCCAGGGGCGTGCCTCCCCGCACGACCTGAACGCGGACGTCGGCCACGGGCCGCGCCAGCGCTCGATCAGACACCCTGCCCGCGACCTCGTTCAAACGCTCTTCCCCTCTCAGTCCCGCGCGAAACCGACTCCTACCGGGATCCTGCAAAAAAAAGATGTCGGGACAAGAGCACGCTTTGCGCTCCTCGAAACACCATGCCCGCCGTGGCCTCCCAACCCCACCTGAAGGCCCCCCGGGCCGCCTCGGGCGCGACCAGCCCCTTCCGTCGCGGGTCCGCGAAATCCATCCTGCCGAGGGTCGCGGACGCCACTCCCCCCCGCGCCGCGCCTCCACCCCAGCGAAGCATGAACCCGGAACCGGCATCGAAGCGGCCATGAAGCGCACGCCGACGAACCGCCCACCCACGAATCCCACGCGCTGGTCCCGTGTGCGCGAGGTCTTCGAGGCCGCCGTCGAGCGCGAGGGGGAGGAACGCGCCCACTTCCTGCGCGAGGCGACGGAGGACGACCCCGAGCTGCTGCTCGAGGTCGAGCGCCTGATCGAGGCCGACACCGGTCCCGTGGGCCGGGTGGACCGCGCCAGCCAGCGCCTGGGTCGGGGCCTCGAGCACCTGGGCGCCGTGGTCGAAGTGCACTCCCTGCTCGGCCGCCAGGTGGGCGCCTTCACCCTCGAGCGGGTGCTCGCCTCCGGTGGCATGGGCACGGTCTTCGTCGCCACCCAGGAACGCCCCGGGCGCCGCGTGGCCCTGAAGGTCATGCGCCAGGGGCTCGGCTCGCCCTCCGCCTTGCGCCGCTTCCAGTACGAGGCGGAGATCCTCGGCTCCCTGACCCATCCCGGCATCGCGCAGGTCTACGAGGCGGGCTCCCTGACGGAGGGCGAAGGCAAGGCGGCGCGTGAGGTGCCCTGGTTCGCGATGGAGTACATCGAGGGCGCGCGCACGCTGCTCGAGTACGCGAGCGACGAAGGGCTCTCGACCCTCGAGCGCGTCGACCTCTTCGCCCGCATCTGTGACACCGTCCAGCACGGGCACGGCCGCGGCATCATCCACCGCGACCTGAAGCCGGGCAACCTGCTGGTGGACCGGGCCGGGCACCCGAAGGTGATCGACTTCGGCGTCGCCCGCGCCGTGGGCGGGGGCACGCCGAGCGACACGACCCTGGCGGGCGAGATCGTCGGCACGCTGCAGTACATGAGCCCCGAGCAGATGCTCGGCGACCCGGCTCTGATCGACACCGGCTGTGACGTCTACGCCCTGGGCGTGGTGCTGCACGAGCTGGTCTGCGGGCGCGCGCCCTACGACCTGGCTGGACGCTCCCTGCCCGAGGTCGTGCGCCTGGTCTCGAGCGAGGCGCCGACGGCGCCCCAGGACCTGGCCGACATCCCGCGCGACCTGGCCTGGATCCTGTCGTGCGCCATCGAGCGCGACCGTCAGCGGCGCTATGGCTCCTGCGCCGCCCTCGCCGCGGACCTGCGCCGGCTCGCGACCCGCGAGCCGGTCGAGGCGGGCCCGCCCACGCGCCGCTACCGGCTGGCGAAGTTCATCGAGCGCAACCGCGCGGAGGTGCTGCTCGGCACCCTGGTGCTCTTTCTGGCCGTGGGCATGCCGCTCTTCTTCGCCGCCGGGCAGGCGCGCCTCTCGAAGAGCTACGCACGCCTCGCGGACACCCTGGCCCTGGAGGAGCTGCGCCAGGCCGAGGACGCCCTGTGGCCCGCGCGCCCCGCGGCGGTCGACGGCATGCGCGCCTGGCTCGCGCGGGCCGGGGAGCTGCTGGCGCGCTTGCCTGAGCACGAGAGGTCGCTGGCCGAGCTCGAAGCGCTCGAAGACAAGGCCGCCGACACGGGGACGCGCTGGCGCCGGCAGGTGCTCGAGGCACTGGTCGCTGCCCTCGAAGGGCTCGGGAGCCGCGGCGGCCTGCTGGACGGAGTGCGCACCGGTCTGGAGGACGCACAGACGATCGAGGAGCGCTCCCTGCGCGAACCCGCCGCTGCCTGGCGCGCGGCGGCTCTACGCCTGGCCCAGGATGCGCGCTTCGGCCCGGACTCGAACCTGGCCCCCCAGCTCGGTCTGGTGCCCCTGGGGCCGGACCCGGACTCGGGGCTGGAGGAGTTCGTTCACCTGCCGAGTGGCATGCCCCCGCGACGCGACGCTGACGGCGCGCTCGTCCTCGACGCCGAGAGCGGGGTGGTCCTGGTGCTGCTGCCGGGCGGCGAGTTCCAGATGGGCGCCGACCCCACGCTCGACCCCGACGCCGACCCGGACGAGGGCCCCCGGCATCGGGTCGAAGTCGCGGCCTTCTTCGCCTCGAAGTACGAGCTGACCCAGGCCCAGTGGCTGCGCGCCACGGGCGAGACGCCCAGCTTCTTCAGCGGAGCCATGCTCGCGGCCTTCGACCTCTACGAGTCGCAGGAACCCGGGCTCATGCACCCCGTCGAACAGGTCGACTGGGCCCGGGCCACCCAGGTCATGCGGCGCCTCGGGCTCGCGCTGCCGACGGAGCGCCAGTGGGAGTACGCGGCCCGAGCCGGAACCACGGGCCCCTACTGGAGCGGCGCGACGCGCGCCTCGCTGCAGGGCCGCGTCAACATCTCGGATGCCTCCGCATTCGACCTCGGCCAGGACTGGCCGGCCCTCTTCGAGTGGCCCGAGTACGTGGACGGGTACCCGTTCCACGCCCCGGTCGGCGCCCTGCCGCCCAACGCCTTCGGCCTGCACGAGGTGCTCGGCAACGTCTCGGAGTGGTGCGCGAACCCGGTCTATGTCTACGACCTCGATCCTGGCGACGAGTGGGCGCAGTTCGCCGTCGCGCCCGACAGCCGCGCCCACCGCGGCGGCAGCTTCTACCTCGGGGCGGACGAGGCCCGCGTCTCGAAGCGTGGCTCCTTCGCCCAGGGCAGCGCCGACCTGTTCCTGGGCCTGCGGCCGATCCGCCCCCTCGACGAGCAGCCCTGGCCCTAACAGGCCATACGGGTCGTCGGGCGGGTAGGATCACACCCCGCATGGAGCCGCAACCCAGCGAACGGACCTCGATCCTCTTCCGGCGCCTGGCCGAGGGCGACCGCGACGCGGCCGGCGAACTCCTGCCCCTGCTCTACGCGGAGCTGCGCGGGCTGGCCCAGCGGCGCATGGCCAAGGAGCGCTCGGACCACACCCTGCAGGCCACGGCCCTGGTGCACGAGGCGTACCTGCGGCTGGTCACTCCGGAGGAGGCCAGCTGGGAGAACCGCGCGCACTTCTTCCGGGCCGCAGCCCAGGCCATGCGCTCGGTGCTCGTCGACCACGCGCGCGCCAAGGGTGCGGCGAAGCGCGGCGGCGACGGCCAGCGCGTCGTGCTGGCCGAGGACATCGCCCTGGTCGAGGACGAGCTGGGGGACGTGCTCTGGATCGACGAAGCCATCGAGCGCCTGGCCGAACGCGACCCGGAGCTCGCACGCATCGTCGAGCTGCGCTTCTTTGGCGGCCTGACCCACGAGGAGATCGCGCGAGTGCAGGGGGTCACGGTGCGCACCATCGAGCGCGGCTGGCGCACGGCCCGCGCCTGGCTACGGGCCGAGTTCGGCGACGATGATAGAATGGAGGAGTGACCCCCTTGCCCGGCAACCGAGAGCGGCTGGAGTCCCTGGGCTACCGGATCGTGTTTCGGGTCCTGGGCTGGGTCGAGTGCCTGATCGAACGCGGTGAGGAGCGCTGGACCGGGCGCGGCAGCGACGAGGCGCATGCCCTCTCCGATGCCCTGGCCCAGATGCTGCCCTCCCACGCGGCGCGGGAAGGCTGGCGCGCCGGGACGCACGAGGGCTCCGGCGCGGCCCCCACCGCGGCCCCCACCGACGCCCCCACCGACGCCCCCACCGACGCCCCCACCCGGGCCCCCACCCGGGCCCGGGTCGAACCCGAGGCGCCGCCTTCCGCGCGCCCGAAGCCCGCGCTGGCTGCGGATCCTCCCGCAACCCCGACTCCGCCGGCAGCGGCAGCCCCTGCGCCCGCCAGGCCAGGGGCCGCCCCGCCCCCGAGTCCGGCTCCCGTGGCGAAGCGCCGCGAGCCGCGCCGGCTGCCGCCCCTGGATTCGGCGGAGGTGCGCTCGCGTCTCGACGACCTGGCCTGCGACATCAGCGACAGCACGGGCGAGCTCGCCCTCTGGCCGCCGGAGCGCCAGCGTCTCCTGATCCTGCGCTGGATCGCCAGCGCACGCAGCGTGCAGGACGCCGCCAGCGACGAGCGCGCCGCCCGGGACGAGGTGCACACCATCGCCCAGCGCCTGACCCGCTTCGCCAAGCAGCTCTGGCCCGGGAGCGTGTCGGCGTTGCAGCAGCGCACCGTGCCCTTCGAGTGTGCGCGCGAGGTCGGGCTCGATCCCAGCAAGGCGCCGGGCTCCTGGTTGGAGGTCGACGAGGCGGCGGAGGTGCACCTGCACGAGCTGGCCGAGCGCGATGAGGAAGCGGGTCGGGGCGAGCTGGGCTGGGCCGACGAGGACGCCGCCAGCCCGGCGCCGGCGGACCCGGAGGCGGACCTGAACGCGCTGCAGCACAGGGTCGAGGAGCTGACCGGCCCCCTCGACCAGGATCCGGATGAGGCCGCCCGTGGACGGGTGCGAGCGGCCGGAACCGAGCAACTCGACGAGTGGGTCGAGTGGGTGCGCCAGGCGCGCTGGATCCGCGCGGAGGTCGAGGATGCCTGGCGCTTTGGCTGCGTCCTGGGGCGCCTGCGCTGGATCGCCGCTCAGGTGCCCGGCCACCTGACCGCGACCCTCGACGAGGCCCTCTCGCCGGCGACGCGACCGGCGACGACCTGGGCCGCGCACTTCGGCTACGACCCACACAAGAAGGAGCGGCGACGCCTGAAGCGCGAGGTGCTGCGCTCCGTCCCGGAAGCGGGCACGCAGACGGACGACGCGGACCTCGTGTCCTGGATCCAGCGTGCGTTCGACTGCGAAGACCTCGACAACGAGCGCATCGCGTCCCTCCTGGGCCACCTCGCTGAGCGCGTCCGGGCGCTGGAGCCGGCCAAGATCGACGAGTACGAGCGCAAGCACCGGCGCCGGCTGACGAAGGTCCAGGAGTCCCTGGAGCAAGGCACGCACCAGGGCCTGAAGCAGGCCCCCGAAGCCCTCGAGGCGGATCACGACGACGAGGCCGAAGACGCGCCGGAGGCCGCGCCGCGCCAGACCCTCGAGGCGCGCCTGCTCGCGGCCGTGCTGCCCCGCACGCGTGGGACGCGCGCCCTGGTGGTGACGAATCGCACGGACCCCCAGCTGGATCAGACCCTGGCGGAGACCTTCGAGTTCCAGAGCCTCGACCACGTCGACACCTCCGTACGGCGCATCCAGTCGGCGGCCGAGCGCATCAGCTCCGGCACGTACGACCTGGTGCTCTCCGCGACAGGCTTCCAGTCACACAAGATCGACGCCCAGCTGCGCAAGTCGTGCCGCGACGCCAACGTCGCCTACGTCTCGGTCAACCGCGGACGCCGCTCGGCGTGCATCCGGGCCCTGGCCCGCGAGCTCGGCTACCTACAACGCGCCTAGCTGCTAGCTCGCGGCGAGCGGGCGCTCGACCCATGCCCGACAGCGCCCGTCTCTCATCGAACGTGCCGGACCTCCCCTGTCACACATTGATGCCGGATGCCCAACGGTGTATCTAGTAGGGGCTCTCAGGTTCCTCTGACGAGTGCGCGCTTGGCATCTTCTGGCGAAACAACTGCAGCGCGGGCTGGCTCCTGGCGGCTCGAGCGCGGCGCGCGCGCCCTCCCCGGAGGTGGCGTCGAGGTCAGCGTCTGGGCGCCCGCCGTCGAACGCCTCAGGCTGCGCGGAATCCCCAGACGCGGCACGCAGCGCAGCCCCGTCGAGCTGGCCATGACCCGCACCGACGACGGGCGCCACCAGGTCCTCTGGGAAGACGGGCGCGCGGGCGACGACTACGCGCTGTGGCTCGACGGCTGCGAACGCCCCGACCCGGTCAGCCGCTACCTGCCCCAGGGGGTCCACGGCCCGACACGTGTCGTCGACCCGGACGCGTTCACCTGGACCGACGACGCCTGGAGCGGGCGGCCCCTCGAGCACCAGGTCTTCTACGAACTGCACGTCGGGACCTTCTCCGACG
>JAJFFA010000790.1 GCA_021776885.1 Planctomycetota bacterium | reverse complement strand
CAGGCGCGAGACGTCGCGCCCGGTCATCCCGGGGCGCACGTGCTCGGCGGCCGCGACGATGGCCGCTTGCGTCAGCTCGTTCGCGCGGCGCAGGAGCGCTAGCTCGTGGGCATCCTTGCGCCCGCGCAGCTCGACCACGATGTCGGTTCCGATCGACACGGCAGCGCGCCCCAGCTCGCCCTCGATGCCCGCCACGAAGCGCTGGCGCAGGGAGGGTTCGATGGCCAGGCGCGCGACCCGGCGCTCGCGCAGGGCGGCGGCCAGGGGCGCGAAGGCGTACTCGTGCTCGTCCCACGGAACGATCGGCCCGCCGGGGCCCTCTTCGGCCTCGATCGAGAGCCTGGCGCGCTCGACCTCGAAGGCCGGGACGATCCAGAAGTGGCTGCCGTCGGCCAGGACGACCAGGCCGAACAAGCGCTCCGAGTGTCCCCAGCTGACGCCGCTCAGGTAGCGCATCGTCGCACCGCCCTCCATCCACAGGGCGTCGATGCCGGCTTCGGCGAGCAGGCCGCCCAGACGCTGGCGGCGCGCAGCACGCTCGGCGGACGAGATCGGCTCCAGGCTCCCGCGCGGGTCGCTCAGCCCCGCGAAGAGCTCGGCGTCGCGCTCGAGCTGGTCCGCCACCCGCGGGTCGGAGCTCTCTGCGCTGGCGCGGGGAGCCTCGGCGGCCTGGCAGCCGAGCAGGGTGCCCGCGGCGGCGAGGCCGGCGCCCGCCGAGAGCAGCTGACGGCGGTTGGCGGAGTGGGGGAGCGAGGTGGGCTGGATTCGGGGATGCATGGCTTGGCAGCGGGGGGACAGGGGCCTGGAGGGTAGCCCTGGAGGGCTGGACAACAAAGCGCCGGGCTTCGGCGCGCATCCCGTTCAAGAACGGTGCATGCGGGGGTCGATGAGCGCCTCTGAATGTCCCCCAGAGAGACGACTCCCCAGCGACCCGCGTCCGAGACCGAGTCGCGTACCGCAACCGAACAGCTGTTCACCGTGGCCCCCCTCGAGCTCCCCGCGCCGCGTCCCGCGGCGCGGGTGCTCGGCCTGGCCGAGCCCCCGCGGACTCGCCGTCGCGCTGGCGTCCTGGCCTGGAACCTGCTGGCCCACGGCGCACGGGCGGGCGTCTTCGCGCTCCTGGCCTGGGGCCTGTTCTTCAACTTCTCCGAGGTGCGCGGCAGCTCGATGGAGCCGGGGATCCAGGATCGCGACCGCATCCTGGTCGACCACGTCAGCTACCTGTTCGGCGAGATCGAGCGCGGCGACATCATCGTCCTGCGCTACCCCCTGGATCCCAGCCTCGACTACGTCAAGCGCGTGATCGGTCTGCCCGGGGAGCACGTGGTCATCCGCGACGGCGACGTCTGGGTCGACTCCGAGCAGCTCGACGAGCCCTACGTCGCCGCCAGCTCGATCGACCCCTACAGTCAGGTCGACACCACCGTCGCGCAAGGGCACTGCTTCGTCCTGGGCGACAACCGGCTGCGCAGCTCCGACAGCCGCGAGTTCGGCCAGGTGCCGATCGAGCTGGTGCGCGGTCAGGTGCGCGTGCGCCTCTGGCCGCCCGAGCGCATCGGCGCGATCGACTGAGGCCGCCCGAGCGCCTCGGCGCGATCGACCCAGGCCGCCCGGAATCGGCGGGTGCGCTAAGCTCTGCGCTCCATGAGCCCTCCCCACGTCAGCCTCGTGACCGGCTCCGCCCGGGGTCTGGGACGCGCCGTCGCGGAAGCCCTGCTCGAGCGCGCTGACCAGGTGCACGTCGTCTGGCGCAGCTCCGAAGCCTCGCGGGCCGAGCTGGAGCAGGCCTTCCCCGGGCGCGTGCACCGCGCCGACCTCGTGCAGCCCGCACAGGTCGAGGCCCTCGTCGCCGCGGTCCTGGCCCGGGACGGCCGGCTCGACACCGTCGTGCACGCGGTGGGCGAGTACACGAGTGGCAGCCTCGAGTCCCTCGGCGCAGCGCGCCTCGAGCGCCTCTTCGCCAGCAACGTGCACAGCGCCGCGCTGCTCCTCGGCGCGGTGCGCAGCGCCCTGCGCGGGAGCCGCGGCTGCTTCGTCGGCTTCGGCTGCGCCGGGCTCGAGTCCCTGCGGGCGCGGCGCGAGACCGCGGGCTACACCGCCGCCAAGACGGCATTGCTCGTGCTGCTGCGCTCCGCCGCCCTCGAGGAGGCCGCCCACGGCGTGCGCGTCAACCTGGTCTCGCCCGGCATCGTGCCCCACGACGGCGCGGACCCCGACACCCTCGATCCCGAGCGCATCGCGCGCATCCCTCTGGGCCGCGCCGGGCGGCCCCAGGACGTGGCCGCCGCCGTGCGCTGGCTGAGCGGGGAGGAGGCCAGCCACGTCACCGGCCAGAACCTCGAGGTCGCCGGCGGCTGGATGCTGTAGCCGCTAGCTGCAGCTGTGGCGTCGTCGCCCCGGGGCCGATGCTACCCTGGGCCCCATGATCCTCGAACAGCACTACCTCAAGTGCCTGGCCCAGGCCTCGTACTTGATCGGCGACGAACAGAGCGGCGTCGGGGTCGTGGTCGACCCGCGGCGCGACGTCGAGCTCTACCTCGAGCGCGCGCGCGAACTCGGCCTCGAGCTGCGGCACGTGGTCCTGACCCACTTCCACGCCGACTTCCTGGCCGGCCATCTCGAACTGGCCGCGCGCACGGGCGCGACGATCCACCTGGGCGCCGGCGCCCAGGCGGACTACGCCTTCGAACCCCTGGCCGACGGCGACGAGCTCGAGCTGGGACCCGGGGTGCGGCTGCGCGCCCTGGCGACACCAGGGCACACGCCCGAGTCGCTCTCGCTCCTGGTCTTCGACGCCGCCGAGGGGGGCGACGCGCCCCACGCGGTGCTGACCGGGGACACCCTGTTCATCGGCGACGTCGGGCGTCCGGACCTGATGGCCTCCGTGGGGATGACGGCGGAGGAGCTGGCGGGGCTGATGTACGACTCCCTGCGCAACAAGCTCATGGCCCTGCCGGACGCGACCCTCGTCTACCCGGGCCACGGAGCGGGGTCGGCCTGCGGCAAGAACCTGTCGAGCGAGACCGTCTCGACCATCGGAGACCAGCGCCGCCTGAACTACGCCCTGCAGCCCATGGAGCGGGACGAGTTCGTGGCCACCCTGACCGCGAACCTGCCGCCCGCGCCGGCCTACTTCCCGCGCGCCGCAGCGCTGAACAAGAGAGAGCGGCCGACCCTGGACCAGGTGCTCGAGGGCGGCGTCCCGGCGCTCTCCCTGGAGCAGGTCCTGGCGCAGGTCTCGAAGGGTGCGCAGGTCGTGGACACGCGCCACAAGGACGCCTTCGCGGCGCGCCACCTGGCGGGTTCGATCTCGATCGGGCTCGACGGTCAGTTCGCGAGCTGGGCGGGCACGCTGCTCGACCTCGACGCAGCGATCGTCCTGGTTGGCGAGGCGGGCACCGAGGTCGAGGCCACGACGCGCCTCGGGCGCATCGGCCTGGACCTGGTCGTGGGCTTCCTCGCCGGGGGCGTGGGGGCCCTCGACGCGGCGCCCGCCGACCTGCTC
>JAJFFA010000789.1 GCA_021776885.1 Planctomycetota bacterium | reverse complement strand
ACTCCGGGCTGCAGTACACGATCACGACCCTCGCGGGCTACGTCGTGCTGGCCTTCGGCTCCTATTCCGCTCTCAATCGTGTCTTCGACCTGGCCAAGCTGGGCTACGTGGTCGCGGCCCTCTCGATCGGCATCGGCTTCGGCCTGCAGGAGGTCATCTCGAACTTCATCAGCGGCCTGATCCTGCTCTTCGAGCGCCCGCTGAGGGTCGGTGACATGATCAAGGTCGGCGATACGGAGGGCATCGTGCGCCGCATCCAGATCCGTTCGACCACGGTGCAGACGCGCGACAACGTCTCCATCCTGGTGCCCAACCGCGACCTGATCACGCAGAACGTCACCAACCTGATGTACACCGACCCCAGGATCCGCGTGCACGTGCGCGTCGGGGTGGCCTATGGCACGGACACGGCGCTGGTGCGCAAGGTGCTGCTGGAGGTGGCCCAGAACTACGGCAAGGTCCTCAAGCGTCCGGCGCCGGAGGTCTGGTTCCTGGACTTCGGCGAGAGCTCCCTCGACTTCGACCTCCTGGTCTGGCTCAGCGAGCCGATCAACCGTCACCGCGACGCGAGCCACCTGCGCTTCGCCATCGAGGCAGCCTTCGAGCGCTACGGGATCCAGGTGCCCTTCCCGCAGCGCGACCAGCACGACAAGCACATCCAGGCCCCGCTGCAGGTGCTGCAGGCCACGCCCGCGGCCGCGCCGGCGGGCGACGAGCCCGCCGCGGCCAGCCCCGTCACGGACGAGGCCGCGCCGCCCGAGGCCGCGCAGGAGCGCCCCAAGCTCCCGGGCTGAAAGCTCAGCTCCCCGAGCTCATCCTGGGCGCTCGTCACTCTCGGCCTCCGCAGCGGGCTCGGTCGCGCTCGCGGCAGGGTCTTCTCGAGTCTCGGCCTCGAGCGCGCCCTGGGCGGCTGGCTCGGAGTCCTGCGCGGGCTCTTGCTCGGGCTCTTGCTCGGGCTCCTCGGGCGGCTCCTCCTCCGGCCGCTCCAGTTCGACGCCGCGCTGGGTGTTGACGAAGAGCACGTTGCCCATTCCGTCGTAGCCCTCGAAGAGCTCATCTCCGACGCGCTTGAGGAGCTCGCCGCGGAAGCCGAGGATGACCAGGTCGGCGTCGATCGAGCTGCTGCGAATGACGTCGCGGCGGTCGAGATCGCCGTTCTGCGCGACGACTTCGATGTGCGCGCTCTGGATCGGCAGGCGCCCCTCCAGGACCAGGCTGGCCAGACGCTGCTCCTCGGCTTCGAGTTGATCCAGGGGAGCCAGGGCGAAGACGCGGATCTTGGCCGCGGCCCAGTCGGGGTGGCCGACGATGATGTAGGCCAGGAGGATCATCAGCGCCGAGTTCTCGCCGTCGTCTGCCGTCAGCCAGACGTGCACCTCGCGGCGGTACCCGAACCCCCGTGGCGAGGCCGCCAGCACGGCCACGTCGAAGCCGACGGCGGCGGTCAGCTGATAGTTCTCGGTCAGGTCGGCGAGCGCGCCCTTGGTGCTCGCACTGAACCCGAAGAGCAGCATGTTGTTGGCCTTGCCCGAGATGCCGGGCAGCTGCACCAGCTGGGCGATCAGCGAGGTCGACGAGGGGCAGACGATCGTGTCCACGTAGACGTTGCTGCGGCTGGCCTCGGCACGGTCGACGAGGCGTGAGAGGTCGTGCGCCGCCTGCTCGCTGGTCGTCTTCGAGAAGTAGCCCTCGATGTGGTGGATGTAGGTCCCGAAGCCGTAGCGATGGGAGATCCAGCGCAGGAGCTCGAACTCGTCCAGGCGGGTGAAGGAGTCGCGCGAGATCGCGACGGTGGAGGGGCGCCAGGTGCCCTCGCTGTCGAAGGTCGACTTCTGGGCGAAGACCTGCAGCTTGCGACTGAACTGGAAGACGGCTCCCTGGAACATGTAGGTCAGCCCGCGCCGGTCGGGATTCGTGCGCGCGATGAGCGCGTAGAGGCTGAACATGGCCAGAATGGCCAGGACGGCATAGACCGGACTCATCTCGAACATGCACCAGATACAGGCCAGGGCCCCGGTGAGCGAGATGTACCAGCGCGAGCGGAAGGCCGGCCGGTACGCGGGGTCGGCGGCGAAGTGCTCGAGGAACGAGATCAGGCAAATCGCACCGTAGGTGACCATGAAGAACATGGAGATGATCTGCGCAACGAAGTCGACGTCGCCCATCAGCACGAAGGCCAGGGCGATACCGGTCGTGACGAAGATCGCGTTCAGCGGCTCCCCGTTGCGCGGCTCCTGGGCTCTCAGCCATTCCTCCACCTTCGGAGAGCCCAGGATACGGTCGCTGGCGAGGGCCTGGAGCGTGCGCGGCGCAACGAGCATCGAGCCCATCGCCGACGAGAGAGTCGCGCAGGCCAGGCCGATCGGAATGATCGGAGCCCAGACAGCGATCTTGCTCATCACGAACTGCTCGCCGAGGTCGTCGGGCGAAGCCGAGGTCCCCAGCTTCACGGCACACAGGGCGTAGACCACCATGCCCACCAGGGTCGCGGACAGGGTCCCGATGGGGATGTCGCGCTTGGGGTTGCGCAGGTCACCGGAGAGTCCCAGCCCGGCCGCCACGCCGGTGAAGGCCGGGAAGATGATGGCGAAGACCAGGAAGAAATTGTCGGGGTTGTCCTTGCGACGCGAGAGCATGTCGAAGAACGAGCCCGGCTCGTACTCGGTGCGGCCGATGAAGAACAGGAAGAGCGCCAGGAAGAGGACGCCGACCACGGGGTAGAGCGACTTCACTCCCAGGCTCGCGCCCTTCCACCAGATCAAGCCCATCAGGGCTAGCGTCGCGGGGACACTGACCAGGCGCGGGTCCGTCAGCGGCAGCCCGAGGGCTGCGCTCAGGCTCGCCATCACCGGCTTGAAGGACTCGGCGAAGGCGATGGCGTAGAAGGAGACGCTGATCGCCTGGGAGAAGAACAGGGCGATGCCGATGGCGGCGCCCGTGACGACTCCGAAGGAGCGCGAGATGATGTGGTAGGCACCGCCCCCTGCGACGCGCTGGTTCGTGGCGATCTCGGCGATCGCCATCGCCGTGGGCAGGGTGACCACATGCCCGAGGGCGATGATCGCCAGCGTCCCGATCAGGCCGACATTGGCGACCGCGTAGCCGAAGCGCAGGAACAGGACCGCGCCGAGGATGGTGGAGATGGCCGTCAGGAAGACGGCGCCGGCTCCCAGGCCGGACGGCGCGGACACGGTCTTGGTGGACATGCTGTGCCTTGGGGGGGGCGGGGGCGCCCAAGATAGCCCCCGCCCCTGCGCCGTCGCTACCCGATCCCTTGGGGAACACCGGGCGCGGGGCTAGCTCACTGAAAGAAGAAGTCGACCAGGGGCAGGCGCTCGCCGGTCGCCGGGTTGATCTCGAGCACGAAGCCCAGACCCGGCGCATAGAACTTGCGCTCCCGTGCGCCCGGCTCGAGGGGCGTGAAGTCGCTGGTCTCGAGGCAGCCGGTGAAGGTCCCGAAGGGGGTCACGGCGGTCTCGTTCAGGGAGACGACGGTGCCCATGTCCTCGGCCTCCGCCAGGGCGAACTCCTGGCGGTAGGTCACACCGACGAGCGGGCTGGCGAACATCACGATGCCCGGCTTGGCGCCGTTGACGCCGCCGCGCCAGGAGCCGTCGAGGTCCTCGATGCGGCCCTCGTCGTCGTAGTTCAGGGAGATCTCGCCGAAGTACCAGACGTTTCCGTCGCGGTCCTCGGCGTAGTAGTCGTCCGTGTCCTCGACCAGCACTCCGTCGAGGGTCACGGTGTCGCGCACGACGGTGCACGAGACGCCCAGGATCTCGATGCGCGCGTCGAGCACCTCGACCACGATGCGCTCGAGGCCTTCGGGGGTCGTCTGCTCGTAGACCCAGGTCGCGCCCGGCGTCCAGGGCAGGAGCGGGTTGCGGATGCGCGAGCGGAAGTTCTCCGGGTCGATCTCGGGGTCGTAGGCGCCGCCGCCCAGCAGCGCGCAGACGTCGCGCCGGGCGTCGCGCTGCTCGTCGGCCTCGTCCTGGCCCTCGAAGTACTCGTCCCAGGCCTCGGCGCGGCAGTCGGCGGCGTCGGCGGGATCGGTGACGTTGAGGCAGCGGGCGAGGCTCGTCAGCAGGTCGTCGCGCAGGTCGGCCTGGCGCGCGAGGTAGGCGAAGGTGGTCGTGCCCTCGCAGGGATCCTGGGCGAGCGCGGTGGGGGCGAGGGCGAAGAGGGCCAGGGTGGGGGTGAAGAATCTCATGGGTCGTTCCTCGTGTCTGGAGTTCGATCTGCGCCGCGCTCCTGCGCGGCGCTACGGCCCCACGTCTACGCCCACGGCCCGTGGCGGGGGTTACGCCGGCGTGTCGAGGGGGCTGGCCCGCCCCCAGGGCCCGACAGCCCCCTTGCCGATCACGCCCCCGTAATGTCCGCCCCGGGCCGGTGTCCTGGAGTGGGCTACGATTGAGATCCAGCCCCGCCGCCCGGACCGGTCGGAGCCACACTCGAAGGAGCCATTCCATGATCAAGAGCAGCGCCGTCCTCTCGTCCCTCTCCCTCCTCGTCGCCTTCCAGGCGCCCCACTCGGGCGACGTCGGCAGCTTCGACGCCCTGAAGGAGGAGCAGATGTTCATCGAGTACACGGCCACCTCCGGCGAGGCCGCCCTCAAGGTCGCGGCGGAGAGCGAGCACCAGCTGCGCCGGGTGTCCGTCCGCGGCCCGGGCGGGGAGTCGATGCTCGAGCTCTATGCCGAGGACCGGCGCGGTGTCGCCCTGCAGGGCCTGGTCCTCGAGACCTACGAGTCGAGCCTGTCCCAGCTCCTGCGCACCTTCCCCGAAGGCGAGTACGGCCTGCGCGCCAAGGGTGTCAGCGGCGGCAGCGCCTTCGGCAGCGCCCTGCTCTCCCACGAGCTGCCGGCCGTGCCGATCATTCTCCGACCGCGCGCCGGTGCCGCGGCCGTCGACCCGTGCCTGACCGTGACCTGGGCCGCGGATTCGGGCGCCGCCGCCTACCGCGTGGGCCTCGAGCAGGGCGACAGCGACAACATCGTCGTCGAGCTGCCGCCGGAGCGCACGTCGTTCACGGTTCCCGAGGGTGTCCTGCGCTCCAACGAGCTGACGCAGCTCGAGGTCGGCACCGTCGGCGCGAACGGCAACATCACCCTGGTCGAGTTCACCTTCACGACCCGCTGATGCGCGTGCTCGTCGTCGAGGACTCGGATGCCCTGCGCAACTCTCTGCGCATGGGCCTGGAGCGTGAGGGCTTCGCCGTCGACACCTGCGAGTGTGGACGCGAGGGCCTGTCGTACGCGCGGAACAATCCCTACGACGTGCTCGTCCTCGACCTGATGCTGCCCGAACTCGACGGCTTCGGTGTGCTGGCCGGGCTGGAGGGCAAGCACGACCGCCCGCACGTCCTGGTCCTGACGGCCCGCGATCGGGTCGAGGACCGCGTGCGCGGGCTGAACGCCGGCGCCGACGACTACCTGGTCAAGCCCTTCGCCTTCGAGGAGCTCCTGGCGCGGCTGCACTCGCTCGTGCGCCGGCGCTACGGCTCCAGCGAGCGCGAGGTGACGGTCGGCGCACTGGTCGTCGATCCGGTCGGGCGTCGGGCCTGCCTCGACGGAGGGGCCCTGGACCTGACCGCGCGCGAGTACGCGCTGCTCGAGTACCTCGCCCTGCGCCGGGGCCAGACGGTGTCGCGCGAGGAGATCGAGGATCACGTCTACGGCGTGCACAAGCTGCCGGCGAGCAACGCCGTCGACTCGACCGTGTGCCTGCTGCGCTCGAAGCTCGGTCCGCAGGGCAAGGCCCTGATCCGCACCCGGCGCGGGCAGGGCTACGTGCTCGAGGCGGACGGTTGAGATCGATCCGCAGCTACCTGCTCTCGCGCCTGCTGCTCGGAGCGGCCGTCGTGCTGCTGGTTGCGGGGACGCTGCTCTACTTCGTGCTCGCGCGGGCCCTGCAGGCGCAGTTCGACGCCACCCTCTCCGAGCGCGTGCAGGCGTTCATGGGGCTCCTGTTCCAGACCGAGGACGAGGTCGCCTTCGAGTTCTCCGACGAGCTGATGCCCGAGTACGAGGCCGAGACGCGCCCGGGCTACTTCGAGCTGCGCTTCGTGGACGGCGGCCTGGTCGAGCGCTCCAACACCCTCGGAGACGCGCAGCTGGTGCTCGACGGAGAGCCCGGGCGCGAGCCGCGGCACTGGACCGCGCGTCTGCCCGACGGGCGCTCGGGGCGCTTCGTGGCCCAGATCCAGACGATCCATCACGTCTACCCCGAGGAGGGCCCGGGACGGCCGCTGGCCGGCGAGGTGCTGGTCGTGATCGCGCGTGGACGCGAGGAGCTGATCGCGGCGGAGCGCGCCGTCCTGTGGCGCTGCATCGCGGCCGGGCTCGGTCTCCTGGCGCTGCTCGCCGCGGTGGCCTGGCGCGCGGTGGTGCGCGGGCTCGAGCCTGCGCGACGCCTCGGCCTGGCCCTGGATGGCGTGCAGATGGATGACCTGCCGGAGCGCTTCGACCCGGGCGCCATGCCCGACGAGCTCGAGCCCATGGCAGCCAAGGCGGACGCCCTGATCGCCCGCGCCGACCAGGCGCTGCGCCGCGAGCGCCGCACCAGCGCCGACATCGCCCACGAGCTGCGCACGCCGATCTCGGAGCTGATCACCTCGGCCGAGGTGGCCCTGCGCGCCGAGCCCGAGGACGGCGAGCAGCGCGCGACCCTGAGCATGGTCTGCGACATCGGCTGGCGCATGGCGCGCTCGGTGTCGACGCTGCTCGAGCTAGCGCGCCTCGAGGCGGCCCAGGGCGACTTCGAGCGCACCCTGGTCGACCTCGACTTCGTGGCGCGCGAGCTGGTGCTCGGGCGCGGGAC
>JAJFFA010000788.1 GCA_021776885.1 Planctomycetota bacterium | reverse complement strand
CGACGAGCGAAGACGGCGAGGCCTACGGCCTGCGCGCCGCCCCCGGGTCCTCGCGCGCGCTCTACGGAAGCCCGGTGTGCGAGCCGCACGGTGGCAAGTCCCTGCGCCTGCGCATTCCCCACGGACACCTGCTTCCGACCCGCAGCCAGCTGCTGCTGGTGGTCGCCGCCCTGGGGGCCCTCTGGCTCTGGCGTCAGCGCGAGCGCAACCTGCCGGTGCTGCCCGCGGATCGCGGGGCCGTGCTGAGCGCGGAGCCCCTGCTGCTCGAGGCCGGCCTCAGCTACGACGCCACCTACGAGAGCATCGAGAAGGTGCGCACCTGGACGGGCGACACGCGCCTGGCCTACGTCTACGAGCACCCCGGGCCCAAGCCGCGCAGCGTGCGCACGATCACGACCGTGGAGGAGGACGAGGAGGCGGCGGACCTGGCCTTCCGCCTGACCCAGGTGCGCACGACCCTCGACTGGAAGCTCGACGGCAAGCGCATGGGCCTGGTCGAGCTCGACGAGGACGGGGCCTGGGGCGACGCCTCGCGCGTCTTCCGGGTCGAGCGCGACGACGAGACCGTCGGCTACAGCGTGGCCTCGCGCGTCGGCAACAAGATCATCTACATCCGCGTCGAGGGCCTGCTGCTCGACGCCTCGCCGCGGGACTTCAGGCGGGCCGTGGACCCCGTGCTCGACGGACTCGAGGGCTACCTGCCGTAGGGTGCTCGGGCCTCAGCCGTCCTTGCCGCCGTCGAGCTGGGTCGTGTCGCCACCGCCAGCGCCGCGCTTGTCGTCGCCGGAGCCGGGGATGTCGCTGGTGGCACCGCCGCCACCGCCGCCGCCACCCGCGCCGCCGGTCGTGTCGTCGGGGTTGCCGGCCTGACCCGGTCCGCCTTCGGGCTCTTCCTGGGGCACCCCCGGGATGGCCAGGACGGGCACCTGGGTCGGAGCGACGCGTAGCACCTCGGGCAGACGGATGATGCGCTTGTAGGTCAGGGTGCGCTTGTCGAACACGGCGACGGGCAGCTTCTCGCTGCCCAGCCGGGGCGAGAGCTCGAGGGTCAGGGAGATCTCGATGCGCGCCGGCAGGCCCTGGGTCTCGGCATCGCCGGGGTCCGTGCCCCACTCGGTCAGGGGCTCGGCCTCGGGGCCGTCCTCCGCGAAGACCTCGATGTTGAAGCCCTTCACCTGGTCGTGCAGGAAGATGTACCGGCCGCCGTCGAGGGGCTCATCGTCGATGCCGAAGCCCTCGCGCCGGTGGATCTCGAGGAAGTCGTCCGAGCCGCCGCTCTCGCGCAGGCGGTAGCCGACCTCGTTGTAGTCCGACTGCACCATGCGCCCATCGATCAGGGTGGCCAGGATGCTGTTGGTCGTGCAGGCGAAGTCGATGCTGTCGGCATCGAGCCCGTTGAGCACCCGGTCCTCGACGCGCAGCAGGTCCGGGGAGTGGCGGCTGGTGGTCAAGATCCCGCGCAGGTCGCGCTCGACCAGGTCGAGCACCGCGGGCCCGACGAGCTGGTTCTCCTGCAGGTTGTGCACGGTGTCGCGCGTCTTGCGCACCATGGTCAGGAGCTGGGTGATGCTGGTCAGCATCATGCCCATGATCAGCACGGCCAGCAGCACCTCCATCAGGGTGAAGCCGGCCTGGGGGCGGCGCGCGAGGCCTGTCTGGCGTCTAGACATCGGACGCGACCTCCTCGCCGCTGGAATCGCGCTCCTCGTCGGGGCCATAGACCTGCTCCCAGGGGATCCAGCGCTCGAGGATGACCTCGTTCGAGAAGTCGAGGACCGAGTCGAAGGTCACGCGCACGCGCACCTCTTCGAAGCTCTGCTCCTGCTCGTCGATCTCCTCGTCCGTGGCGCCCTCGTCCAGCAGCCGCTGCTCACGCAGCTCGGTCTGGTAGGCCCAGCTGTCGAAGCGCTGCTGCGAGGTGTCGACGTCGATGAACTGGTCGTCGCCCAGGGCGATCTCGTAATAGAAGGAGGGGTAGCCCTCCTCGGCGTAGCTGCCGCCGATTCCGGACTCGATCTCCTCCCAGTACAGGCCCGACTCGACCTGCCCCAGGGTCAGCTGCGCGAGCTCGCGGGCGACCTTCATGTTGCGCGTTTGGGCCGCGGTCAGCATCGAGCCGTCCAGCCCCTGGTAGCAGGCCAGGACCGTGATCGCGACGATCGCGATGGTCACGGCGACCTCGGCCAGGGAGAAGCCTGCGCCCCGGCTGCGGGGCGGACGGGCGAAGCGGGCGGGTCTCATCGGAAGTCTTCGTCCTCGGGCAGGTCGCGGAAGAACACGCCCTTGTGGAACTTGATCACGCCGGTCAAGGCCAGGACCTCGATCGTGTAGTGGTTGTCGAAGTCGGGCTGGCGCAGCACGATGATGTGGTCCGAGGCCGCGCCCAGGGGGTCGAAGCGCACGAACACGCTGCCCGAGTCGATGACCTCACCGGCAACGGTGACGCTGGCGATCTCGATCCCCGGCTCGAGCGGGCTCCAGGCCAGGGTCATGCGCTGCTCGGGCTCGTCGTCGGCGCCGATGGTCAGGCCGCCGCCGACACGGAACGGCGTGAGCACGCGGTACTGCCCGTTGTCGAGGTCGTACTCGATGAAGAACTCGGCGTTGCGTGCGATCGCGTCCGAGCGCGTGCCCTGCAGGACACCGGCCAGGCTGCGCACCGTCGTGTTGAGGCGCTCACCGGGCAGGATCGTGTCCATGCCCAGGGCGACCATGTACGACACCAGGCCGATCACGAACACCGCCAGGGTCAGCTCGACGGCGGTGAAGCCCGCACGCAGCCGAGACGGCGCACAGGCTGCCTGAACCGAGGTGCTGAGCGTGGGCCGGGTCACGGGGTCAGGTTCCCCACTGACCGTTCTTCAGCATGATGTTGTCGCGGTCGGTGTCGTCGCCCTCTCCGCCGGGAGCGCCGTCCTTGCCGAAGCAGATGACGCGCGGATCGGGGCTGGAGCCGTTGGGCGGCTCGTACCCGTACTCGTTGCCCCAGGGGTCCTGGGGAACCGTCGTGCGGTCGAGGTAGGTGCGGCCGTTGGGGTCGGGGGTCACCAGCAGCTCGAGGGTGTCGGGGTAGTCCCCGTTGTTGATCGCGAACTGCTGGAGAGCGGTCTCGATGACCTTGACGTCGGCCTTGGCCTTGCCCCACTTGGCCTCCCCGAAGCGTTCCATGAGCTTGGGGGCGACGGTGGTGGCCAGGAGGCCGATGATCACGATGACGACCATCAGCT
>JAJFFA010000787.1 GCA_021776885.1 Planctomycetota bacterium | reverse complement strand
CAGGTCCAGGTCCTCGACCTCCTGAGCGAACTCGGTTCCCGTCAGGGTCGCGATCCGCGCGAACAGTCGCTCGGGGTCGTCCAGGTCGCGGTGCAGGCGCACCTGCTTGCGGGTCTCCTCGAAGAACTCCTTGCAGGAGCCACAGTCCTCGAGGTGCAGCATGGCTCGCGCCGCCGCCTTCTGGTCGAGCTCACCGTCGACGAGGCAGGACAGGTCCAGCTGGAAATCGCAGCAGACCTCGGTCACGCCGCCGTTCGATCCGTAGTCAAAGGACTCGGGGGGATTCATCGTGCTTCACCTTCGGCCTTGCCAGGAGAGGCCTTTCCTCTGGTATCTCCGCCGGAGGGACGGGTTTCAGTCGCATCCCTCCGTCGATCGCGTTCGCGGGTCCGGTTGCGAGCCGGGCGACAGTCCGGGGAGAGCCCCTCGAAGACACGCCGCATCGAACGGTGGATCTTCTTCCGCGCCCGGAAGATGACCATCTTGAGGTTCTCGAGCTTGATCCCGATGTCCTCGGCCGCTTGCTTGTAGCTTGCGCCTTCGACCTCGACGAGGTGCAACGCGCGGCGCTCACGCTCGGAGAGCATCGCGTAAAAGCGCAAGTAGAGGTGCAGGTACGTCAGGTAGACCCGTGAGCACTCCTGAGTGCTCTCCTGGTCCATGACACCCGTCAACGGGTTGGCGGCATCCGTCTCGGGCTGATCGGAGAGGTCCTCGAAGGGCACCTCGAGCCGTCCCCCACGCCCCTGGGAGCGCAGGTGCTTCAGGACCGTGTTGCGCACGATCATCGCGGACCAGACGCGGAAGGCGTCCTCGCGCGAGCTGTCGAAGCGGTGCGGATACCGATAGACGTTGAAGAAGACCTCCTGCAGCACGTCGTGCGGATCGGCCTTGCTCGCGTAGCGGCGCAGGCGGGCGGCGACCTGGGTCAGGAGGTGTTGGCTGTTCAGCTCGTAGAGCAACCCGAAGCTCGACTTGCTGCGATCCGTCCGAAAGGCCTCCATGAGGAGGGTGGAGATCGAGTCGCGGCGCGATTCGGGCTCGCGCTGCCGGTCGGCCACCAGGCCCTTGATGCGCTCGAGCAGTTCGCTCGGAACGTCGCTCAGGTCGGCCACGCGCCCGGTCAACCGCTCGACGTCAGCTCCTGTGAGGACGCTTCCGGATGACAGCGGGTCGAGGGCCTGCATAGGGCGCTTTCGGGGAAGGAGGGCCTAAGCTGCCGAGCGCCGGGGGGTGTCACTGGGCAGGACTTTGAGGTCATCCATGCTACCCCGGTGGGTTCCGGGGGTTACACACGGAGATTACAGAAGACTGAGAAACCCCTCATTCGTACACAAATGACTCTCTGACAACCACTTGGAGCATGGTTTTCGTCGCCGGAGCGGCCCCGGGCGTAGACTGACGGGCATGACCACAGGCTCCCGCCGCGGGCTCGTGCTCGAGATGGCCGCCGAGGCCGGGTTCGACCTGGCCGGCCTGTCCCCCGCCACCCCGCCCCCGGACGCCGCACACTTCGAGTCCTGGCTGGACGAGGGCCTGCACGGGTCGATGACCTGGCTCGAGCGCGACCGCGAGCGGATCCTCGATCCGACCCGCGTGATCCCCGGAGCGCGCTCGATCCTGGTGGTCGGCCTGGGGCACTCTCGAGCCGCGGTCGAGGCCCCCGGCGGCGGCCGGATCGCCCGCTACGCCGCTGGGCGGGACTACCACAACATCATGTCGAAGCGCCTGCGCAAGCTGGGCAAGGCGCTGGCGCGGGAGGGTCTCACGCAGGACTGGCGCCAGATCGTCGATGCGGGGCCAGTCCTCGAGCGCTCCCACGCCGCTCGGGCGGGGCTGGGCTTCCCCTCCAAGGCCGCCAACCTCCTGCACCCGCGCTACGGTCCCTGGTTCTTCCTGGGCGGGATCCTGCTCGAAGCCGATCTGGAGCCCAGCCCCGCCCCGACCCCGGCCCTGGGCAGTTGCGGCACCTGCACCGCCTGCCTGGACGCCTGCCCCACCCAGGCCATCGTGGCTCCGGGTCGCGTCGACGCCCGGCGCTGCATCAGCTACCAGACCATCGAGCACCAAGGACCGATCCCGCGCGAGTTGCGCGGGGACATGGGCCCCTGGGCCTTCGGTTGCGACGTCTGCTCGGAGGTCTGCCCCTGGGGATCCGACGCACCGGACCTGGCCCAGCGTTTCGGCACGAACACCGAGCTTCGCCCGGGCCAGGAGACCGCCCCGGAGACCGCAATGGTGCGCTGGCTGACGCGACCCGAGGGCTTCGAGGAGCGCTTCAACGGGTCGCCCCTGCGCCGGCCCGGCCGGGAGGGTCTCGCGCGCAACGCCGCCCTGGTCCTCGGCAACCAGCCCCAGGAGGGCGGCCAGGTGGCCCTGCTGCAGGCCCTCGACCAGGACCCCTCCCCCGTGGTGCGCGAGGCCGCGGCCTGGTCCCTCGGGCGGGCCTACGGCACGGCTGCCGGGGTTCGGGGGCGTCTCGAGCGCGCACTGCAGGCGGAACCCGACCCCGAGGCCGCGCGCGGGATCAGTGACACCCGCGATCAGCTCGGCTAGACGTATCTAGACGTATATGGGTGC
>JAJFFA010000786.1 GCA_021776885.1 Planctomycetota bacterium | reverse complement strand
TGACGCCCACGCCCTGGGTGCCCTCGAGGAGCTTGATGATCACCGGTGCGCCGCCCAGGCGCTCGATCGCCGGCAGGACGTCCTTGCGGTCCTTGATGTACTCCGTCGCCGGGATTCCGATGTCGTGGCGCGAGAGGATCTGCATCGAGCGCAGCTTGTCGCGCGAGTTCATGATCCCGCCGGAGCTGTTGGGCGTGAACACGTCCATCTGCTCGAACTGACGCACGACGGCCGTGCCGTAGTAGGTGATCGAGGCGCCGATGCGCGGGATGATGGCGTCGTAGGCGCTGAGCTGGACGCCGCGGTAGAAGAGATCCGGCTCGCCCTTCTCGAGGTCGATCGCGAACTTCTCCGTGTTCAGGACCTTGACCTCGTGGCCGCGCACCTCGGCGGCCTCACGCAGGCGGCGGGTGCTGTAGCAACGGGGACTGCAGGAGAGAATGGCGATCTTCATGGGCTCGGGCTCGGGCTCGGAGGGATGGAGCGTCGAGTGTCCACTGGGCCAGCCTGGGCTGCCAAGCAGTAAGAAACGAATTCTCCTGACCCCCCGCGGGCGGGGCGCCGGGCCCCGGCTCGACCCCTGCCGCCGAATCGGTCATCGTGGCGGCGACATGACGACCCCCGAGACGATGGAAGACGAGGTGGCGAGGGGCGGGCGGCTGGCGCGCGGCGGCCCCTGGGTCACCTGGACGCTCGTGCTCCTGGGGCTGGCGCTGCACCTGCCAGCCCTCGGCATGGGCTTCTATATCGACGACTACGTGCATCGGCTGGCCCTGCTGGGCGAAGTGCCGATCCCGACCTGGAACCTGTTCGACTTCGGCAGCTACGCCGAGTGGATCGGAACGCGCACCCAGTTCGGCCCCGCCCTCGATGGCTTCCCGTACTGGACCGATCCGGAGTGGAGCGTACGCTTCTTCCGGCCCCTGTCGAGCTGGGTGCTCGGGCTCGACTACACGCTCTTCGGCGAGCGCGCGTACCTGCACCACGCGGCGGGTCTGGTCTGGTTCGGGCTGCTCCTGGCCGCGGTGCACGCCCTCTTCCGCGCCCTGGGCTTCTCGCGCTGGAGCGCGCGGGTGGGCCTCGTGCTGTACTCCGCCTCACGCGCGACGATGCTGCCCGTGGCCTGGATGGCGAACCGCAACGAGGTCCTGACGGCCCTGTTCCTGTGCCTGGCGCTACTGCCCCTGGTGCGCTGCGGCGGAGCCCATGCCACGCGCGCCTCCTCGATCGCCCTGGCCCTGGGCGCGGCCTTCCTGGGCATGCTCTGCAAGGAGTCGGGCATCGTCGCCCCGGTCCTGATCGCCTGGCTCCTGTGGCGCGCCCAGCGCCGCGCGGGCGGCGAGTCCGGCAGCTCCAGGCGGCGCGGCGCGGCGTGGATCGGCATCGCCCTCTGCGCAGCCCTGGCCCTGGGCCACCTCGCTTTCCTGGTCTCCGCGGGCTACGGCACGAACTCGGCCTTCTACCTGACGCCCTGGCACGAGCCCCTGGAGTACCTCGGGAACCTCCTGGTCGTCGCCTCGACGGGCGTCCTGGGCCTGATCCTGCCCGTGCCCGCGGACATCGCGGGCTGGAGCGCGCAGTTCGCCATCCCCATGGCCGCCGCCGGCGTCGTCGTGGTGGCCCTCGTCGCGCGCTGGTTGACCGTCTCCCTGCGGGGGGCAGCGGGGGCGTCGTTCCTGACCCTGTGGGTCGTGCTCACGGTGATCCCCCAGGGCTCGGCGCTGGCATCCGACCGGCTGATGTTCACGGCCGCCATCGGCATGTCAGGCCTCCTCGCGCAGCACCTCGAGCGCATGCTGGCCGCGGGACGCCGGCGGCGTGCGCAGGGCGTCTTCGTCCTGGTCGGAGCCCTGCCCGCGCTGATGGTGCTGGGCGGGACCGCCGGCCTGGCCAAGACCGCGGGCCAGACCCGCGCGGCGATCGTCTCGGCCGAGGTCGGCTCCCCCGACCTGGGCCGTCGCTCCGTGTTCCTGCTCCAGGCGCGCTCCGCCTTCGTGCCCTTCGGCATGGCCGCGACGTGGGCCGTCGAGCGTGCCGACGACCGCGACCTGACCTTCATGGCGCTGCACGTCGGGCGGCGCGCCGTGTACTGGAAGCGCACGGGTCCGCGCTCGTTCGAGCTGTCGTTCCCCGAAGACCCGTTTCTCAGCGGCCCCTGGGAGCAGGTCTACCTGGCGCGGGACTCGCGCGTGGAGGCGGGTCAGATCTGGCGCCGTCCGGGCTTCGAGGCCGAGGTGCTCGCGGCCGAGGAGGGGCTCGTGCGGCGCATCGCCTACCGCCTCGACGACGTGCTCGAGAACCCGCGCCTGCGCTTCCTGGTCCATCGCGGAGACGAGCTGGTGCACCTGGACCCGCCAGCGGAGATCGGCGAGACGCACAAGCTGCCGGCCCCCGAGCCCCTGGCGCCGATGATGCCCTGACGCCCCGTGCTGCGCCTGCGCGGCGGGCCGCTCAGGGCCAGGCCGGTCAGGGCCATGGCGGCAGCGGCGACGGACATGAACTGCGGGGCGAGGCGGCGCGAGACGCCCGCCGAGCGCAGGCGCTCGAGTCGGACCAGGGCCTGCCGCGCCGCCCCGGTCGCGAGCTCGGCCAGGGCGAGCTGGATGCGGGAGGCTTCCGAGGGGAACAGGTGCTCGGCGCGGCGTGCCAGGGCCAGGGGCGAGGGCCGGGCCCCGAGGGCCAGGATCGCCAGCTCTTCCGTCGCCACGTCCAGGCCCAGGGCACGTCCGCGCTGCAGCAGGCCGCGCGCCGCCCCGCTCTGCTGCGCGTGGGTCGGCAGCGCCAGTCCGTCGTGCTCCCGCAGCGCGCGGGCCGCGAGGTGCCTCGTTCGCGGGTCCTCGAGCAGCAGGCTCGGGATGACCCGGCGCAGGAAGCGAGCGACCTCGGCGCGCTGGACGGCCAGCAGTTCGCGTTCGGCCTGGTCGAGGGACGGGGGCGTGTAGCCGCGGCCGCGCAGGACCCGGAAGCGTCGGCGGCGGACACTGGCCAGGTCGTCTCCGCGGGGATCCTGCGGACGGGGTTCAGGGCGGTCGGTCATCGGTCAGGCCTCGCGAAGGGGTCCGGGGGCGGGTGCATGGGCGGTGTGTCCAGCGGCGGCGTTTCCAGCGGCGGCGTGTCGAGGCAGCCGATGTCCTCGGCCACGAGTTCGTCGAAGGGATGGGCGCAGAGGGGCAGGGCGTAGGCCGCGTCGTGTTCGGAGTCGCGGGCGAGGAGTGCTGCGGCCAGAGCCAGGGCGCCCTCGACCTCGTCCTGCGTCAGTCCGCTGCGGCAGGCGTGGAGCTCGGCGGGGAGGCCCTTGATCTCGACCTCGTAGAAGGCCTTGCGCGTCCTCTCGGGCAGGGCGTTGATCCAGTTGCACAGCCTGCGTCCGCGTTCGACGGGTTGGCCCAGGGCCTCGGCGATGAACGTGAAGCGGAACTCGCGCATGCCGGGTGCTGGGTTCGGGGGACCTCCGCGCTCGGCCTCGACGTCCTCCTCGAGCAGCGACTCGATCACGCGGTCGATGTGCACGAGGACCCAGCGGCGCAGGTCCGGAGTGCCGCCGTAGGAGCGTGCCGCGAGGGCGCAGGCGGCCGTGGCGCGACGGGTGACCGTCTCCTCGTCGAGCAGGTAGGCGCGCTCGTCGACGCGCCGACAGACCGTGGCGTAGAGGTCGAGGGGGTCGCGCTCGAGGAGCAGTTCCAGGATCTCGCGCTGCGTGCGTCGCGCCTCGAACGGCAGCGGGGCGGGTTCGGGTTCCGCGGGCAGGGCGAGGCGCAGGGGGTCGGACACGGCTTCTCCGGGCTGGCAGGCCTTGGGGGGGCCGACCTCGGACTGGGGTCGGCCGGGGCCCCTCGTCGGGGCCCCTTGGTCAGGACCGGATCCCCCCGCGCGGGTTGCGGAAAGGCAGGAAAATCACTGCGCGCAGCCCGTTCGCCGCGCGGCAGGGGTCAGCCGGCTGCCAGTGCAGCGTCGAGGGCCTCGATCAGGCGCTCGACCTCCTGCGGGGCGTTGTAGTGCACCAGGCTGATGCGCACGACACCGCCGCTCGCGGCCAGACCCAGGTCGTCGATGGCCCGCGCGGCGTAGAAGTCGCCCCAACGGATCGCGACCCGCTGCGCGTCGAGGGCCAGGGGCAGGCGGCTCGCGTGGCTGCCGGGAACGTGGAAGGTCACGGTGGGGACGCGCAGCAGGGGGTCGGAGGAGGGCTCGCCCAGAAGCTTCACCGCCGGGTGCTCGCGCAGGAAGGCCAGCAGCGGATCGACGACCTGGGCTTCGTGGCGTGCGCAGCGCTCGAAGACGCGGGTCAAGGGGTCGACCTGGGCGGGTGCGGGGCCGTCGTGCAGGATGTCGATGGCCTCGAGGTACTCCGTGATGCCGGGCAGGGACGCGACCAGCTCGTAGGCGACGCCACCGGGCTCGAACTTGCGCGTCAGCTCGTCCTCGCCGACGAAGAAGTGGCTCTGGCCGGCCGCGCTGCGCAGGACCTCCGGCCGCGCCCAGAGGCAGGCGACGTGGGGGCCGTAGACCTTGTAGAGGCTGGCGCAGTAGAGGTCGACGCCCAGGGCCTCGACGTCGACCCGGCGGTGGGGGGCGAAGGCCACGCCGTCGCAGCACGCGAGGGCGCCGGCCGCGCGCACGCGCGCCGCGATGCGCGCCACGTCGTGGATCGTGCCGACGACGTTGGTGACGTGGGTGAAGGCGACCAGCCGCGTGCGCGGCCCGTGCCGGGGTTCGAGGTCCTCGAGCTCCAGGGTCGCGCTCTCGCGCGCGAGGGGCCACTCGCGCACGACGATCCCCTGGGCTTCGAGGGCGAGCCAGGCGCCGATGTTGGCCTCGTGGTCGAGGCGCGTGACGATGACCTCATCGCCCGCGCTCCAGGTCGCCGCCAGGCCGCGGGCCAGGAGCCGCAGGAGCGCGGTGGACGAGGCCCCCAGGACGACCTCGCTGGCCTGGGCGCCCAGGAGTCGCGCGGCCGCGGCGCGGCCCGCGTCCACCGCCGCCCCGGCCTCCTGGGACGCGGCGTAGCTGGCGCCGAGCTGGACCGGCAGCCGGGCCATATGGTCCTTGACGCGCTCGATCACGCTGCGCGCCGGGGCGCTCCCGCCGGCGTTGTCGAACAGCGCCCAGGGCGAGTCGAGGGCCGGAAAGTGCGGGCGAACGTGGTCGAGATTCAGGGCCTGCATGCCGACATCTTGCCCGGGGCGACGTCGCGTTAGAATCCGGCGCCCTCTTCTTCTGCCCCCGAACGCTGCCATGACCCACACCCTCGTCCTCCTGCGCCACGGGCAGAGCACCTGGAACCTCGAGAACCGCTTCACCGGCTGGAAGGACGTCGGTCTGACCGAGCAGGGCACCCAGGAGGCGTGCGAGGCCGGGCGCTTGATGCAGGCCGAGGGGCTCGACTTCGACGTCGTCTTCACGTCGCTGCAGCGGCGCGCGATCACCACCGCCTTCCATGCCCTCTCGGAGATGGACCGCCTGTGGTTGCCCGTGACCAAGAGCTGGCGCCTGAACGAGCGCCACTACGGAGCCCTGCAGGGGCTCAACAAGAAGGAGACGACCGACCAGCACGGCGCGGACCAGGTGCTCGTCTGGCGTCGCAGCTACGACGTGCCGCCGCCCGCCCTGGAGCTCTCGGACGAGCGCCACCCGCGCAATGACCCCCAGTACCGCGCCCTGCCGGCGGACATGCTGCCGGCCACGGAGTGCCTGGCCGACGTGGTCGTGCGCATGCTGCCCTTCTGGTACGACGCGATCGCGCCGGCGATGCTGGCCGGGAAGCGCGTCCTGATCGTGGCCCACGGCAACTCCCTGCGCGCGCTAGTGAAGCACCTCGAGGGCATCTCCGACGACGAGATCACCGGCCTCAATATCCCGACCGGCATCCCGCTCGCTTACGAGCTCGATGCGCAGCTCGGTCACGAGAGCCACCGCTATCTGGGCGACCCCGAGGCCGCCAAGAAGGCGGCCGAGGCCGTCGCCAACCAGGCCAAGTAGGGCGCGACCGGTCGGCCGGGGTCAGTGGTCCAGGAGATCGAGCATGCGCTGCTTGCGGTGGTTGAAGATGCGCTCGAGGTCGCGGGCGACGAGCAGCCGGCGCACCAGCGCTCCACCCGGGACGGCGTACTCGAGGCGGTCGCGCGCCAGGGTGCGCTGGCCGTCCAGGGCCTCGAAGGTGTGCTCGTGGCGCCAGCGCCGGTAGGGGCCCCGGCGCTGCTCGTCGACGAAGCCCCGCGGCGGGTCCCAGGCGGTGATCTCGCTGGTCCAGGAGATCGGCACGCCGTGCAGGCGCAGGGAGTAGTCGATGCGTGTTCCTTCCCGCATCTCGACGTCGGGCGTCTCGATCCGGAAGGCGAGCCAGGGCGGGGTGAGCGCGTCGAGGTTCCTCGGGTCCGCGAAGAAGGCGAAGACCTCGTCGATCGGGCGTCCGAGCTCGACCTGGCGCTCGAGCTGGAAGAGCTTCATGAGCGCGTTTTCGCGGCGCCGGTGTGCGCGGATGCGGCGGCCGGGCCAAATCACCGCGCGTGGCCTACGATGGAGCCATGCGAAGCCCCCTCGCCTTGAAGTCGCTTTCGGTCGGCCTCGTCCTGCTCGCCGCCTCGGCCGTCCCCGCGCGGGCCGCCGACGGCACGCGCCGCATCCTGGCCGAGATGGCGCCCCTGTTCGAACCCTGCGTTCAGCCGACTGCGGGACCGCGGGTCTTCGCGGGCTGCATCGACCTGCACTCGTCGATCCACGCCCACTGGGCGGCCTACCGCCTGGCGCGCTACCACCCGGAGTTCGAGCCCCTGGCCGAGGCCTCCTGGACGGCGCTCGAGTACGAGAAGGTCCGCGGCGAGGCGGGCAACATCAACTACCGCTACGCGAAGGCCTGGTTCCTGCGCCTGGCGCTCGAGTACGAGCTGTGGTGCACGGAGACGGGGCGTCCCGATGCCCAGCGCCTGCGACCCCTGGCCCAGGACATCGCGGGGTCGATGCTGAGCTTCTTCGAGTCGAATCCCATCGCGCCCCTGACCCACGAGTATCAGAACGCGCCGTGGGCGGTCGTCCAGCTCTGGTCCTGGTACGCGCACACGGGCAACGCCAGCGTGCGCGAGCGGATCGAGGCCCTGGTCGAGAACCAGCTGATTCGTCCCATGGGGACGAGCTTCGGTGCGGACCTGAACGCCGCGGAGTTCTTCTCGGTCGCAGGCAACTGGACCTACCTCGTGGCGCGCACCCAGGACGCGGCGACCCTGGAGCAGTTCCTCGCGCTGCAAGGCCCCATTCCGCGCGAGCACCTCGAGGCCAACCAGATCACTGCACTGCACGGGGCCGGGATGGGCTGGTCGCGCATCTGGGCCCTCAGCGCCCTGGCGCAGCGTGTCGCCGACCCGGACGAGGCGCGCCGGCTGCGGCGCTCGGTGCGCTTGCACGTCATCGAGGGCGTGCGTCAGCACATGCTGCGCGCCGGAAACTTCTTCGCCTACGACCACTGGGTGCCGCAGTTCGCCGTCTACGCCCTGACCGAGGGGCAGGTCAGCGGCCACTGACGCGCCGCGCGCAGCCCTCAGGAGTAGCAGCGCAGCATCAGCTCGCGCGGGTGCGGATCGAAGTAGAGCTGGCCCGCCAGGTACTCGATGCCGTGCTTGCGGATGTGGAAGCGGACCAGGGTCAGGGGCACGACGAGGGGCAGGAAGCCCAGGCGGTACTGGTTGATCGAGTCGAGCAGCTCCTGCTTGTCGCTGAGCTCGAGGATGTCCTTGAAGTAGCCCATGGCGTGCTGCAGGACGTTGGCGTGGCGCTTCGGCGAGGCCAGCTTGGCGAAGGTCTGCTGGAAGAGCTGCTCGAACTCGTCGAAGAGCTGTGCGTCCGGCATGGAGCCCGCCTCACCCACCAGGCGGCCGATGCGCCGGTAGCCGTCCTCGTCGTGGCAGCGCAGCAGCATCTTGTGCGCGGTCAGGAACTCGACCAGCTTCCCGCGCGAGGCGCCGCGTGCCAGGAAGACGCGCCAGCGGTTGCGGGCGAAGACGCGCTCGACGAAGTTCTCGCGCAGGCGCGGGTCGTTCAGGCGACCCTCCTCCTCCAGGGGCAGGAGCGGGTAGCGCCGGCGTAGGGCCTGGGTGAAGAGGCCCGAGTCGGTGCGCTCGCTGGGCATGCCGTTCTCGCGGTAGACGCGGATGCGCTCGAGGCCGCACGAGGGCGAGCCCTTCTTGAGCACGAAGCCGTCGAGCCCGCCGGCGTCCGCGGCCCCGGCGTCCAGGGCCTCGACGCGGGTCTCGGCAAAGGTCTGCATGCGCTCGGTCCAGTCCTCGCCCGAGCGCGGCTCGACCATGCGCGAAGCACCGTCGGCGTCCAGCAGGCGCACGCTGGGCCGCGGCACGCCCATGCCGACCTCCAGCTCCGGGCAGACCGCTTGCCACTCGACGTAGGCCCCCAGGCCCTCGGTGACGAAGTGGTTCTTCTTGTGCCCGCCGTCGTAGCGCACCTCCTGTCCCAGGAGACACGCGGAGACACCCAGACGCAGGGGCTGGGCGTCGTCGTACCAGCGGTTCAAGAGCCCTGGGAGGCCTTCTCGCGCTCCTCGATCTTGGCCCAGGAGCTACGCAGGGCGACGGAGCGGTTGAGGACCAACCGCTCCGGGGTCGAGTCGTCGTCGGCGCAGAAGTAGCCCTGGCGCTCGAGCTGGAAGGGCTCGCCCACGGCGGCGCTGGCCAGGGAGGGCTCGAGCTTGGCGCAGACGACCTCGAGGGAGTCCGGGTTGAGGTGCTGCTTGACGTCGTCCGCGGCGGCGATCGCGGCCGGGTCGGCGCTGGCGAAGAGGTGGTCGTAGAGCCGCAGCTCGGCGTCGATCGCGTGGTTGGCGGAGACCCAGTGGATCGTGCCCTTGACCTTGCGTCCGTCGGCGGAGTCGCCGCCGCGGGTCTCGGGGTCGTAGCTGCAGCGCACCTCGGTCACATGGCCGTCGTCGTCGCACTCGAAGCCCGTGCAGGTCACGTAGTAGGCGTAGCGCAAGCGCACCTCGCGTCCAGGCGTCAGGCGGTGGAACTTGCGCGGCGCCTCGCTTTGGAAGTCGTCCGCCTCGATCCACAGCTCGCGCCCGAAGGGCACCTTGCGCGTCCCCGCGGCCTCGTCCTGCGGGTTGTTGACCGCGTCGAGCTCCTCGGACTCGCCCTCGGGATAGTTCTCGATCACCAGCTTGAGCGGGCGCACCACGCCCAGGCGCCGCGGGGCACGCTGGTTCAGGTCGTCGCGCAGGGCGTTCTCGAGCACGACCATGTCGACCACGCCGTTGACCCGTGACACGCCGACCTCGGCGGCGAAGGCGCGGATGGCCTCGGGCGTGTAGCCGCGCCGGCGCATGCCGGCCAGGGTGGGCATGCGCGGGTCGTCCCAGCCGCTGACGATGCCGCCCTCGATCAGGGGCAGGAGCTTGCGCTTGCTGACCATCGTGTACGACAGGTTCAGGCGCGCGAACTCGATCTGCTTCGGCGGGTCGGTGACACCGACCTGCTCCAGACACCACTCGTACAGCGGTCGGTGGTTCTCGAACTCGAGGGTGCAGATCGAGTGTGTCACGCCCTCGATCGCGTCCGACTGGCCGTGGGCCCAGTCGTAGGTCGGGTAGATGCACCAGCGGTCGCCGGTGCGGTGATGGTGCGCGTTCGAGATGCGGTACAGGACCGGGTCACGCATCAAGAGGTTCTTGGCGGCCATGTCGATCTTGGCCCGCACGACGCAGTGTCCGGGCTCGAAGTCGCCGTCGCGCATGCGCTTGAAGAGGGCCACGTTCTCCTCCACCGGGCGCTCGCGGAAGGGGCTCTCGAGCCCCGGCTTGCCCAGGCTGCCGCGGCCGGCGCGGATCTCCTCGAGGGACTGCTCGTCGACGTAGGCTGCGCCCTTCTGCAACAGGCCCAGGCACCAGCTGAAGAGCTTGTCGAAGTAGTCGGAGGCGTAGAAGGTGTGGCCCTCGACCTGGAATCCCAGCCACTCGATGTCGCGCTGGATGCCCTCGACGTACTCCACGTTCTCCTTGCTGGGGTTCGTGTCGTCGAAGCGCAGGTTGCAGCTTCCGCCGAAGCGCTCGGCCAGACCGAAGTTGAGGCAGATCGCCTTGGCGTGGCCGATGTGCAGGTAGCCGTTGGGCTCGGGGGGGAAGCGGGTCTGCAGGGCGCGATCGGGGCTCTGGGCGAGGTCGGCCTCGATCAGGCTCTCGAGGAAATTGGGGCTGGTGGCCATCCTGCGGATGATAGCTCCCAGGGGCCTCCACGGCCCGGGCCGAGCGGAACCTGCGGCTTACCTCAAGCTGGGGCACCGCGCAGGTCGACTGGCTCGGTCATGTCCTCAGAGGTCGCCCCTACCTCGACAGCCCGCACCCCGGGCCTGTCGGTGTCCCAGATGCTCCAGCTCATGCGGCTGGAGGTGGACAAGGCGATCCAGCGCTCCTACCCCATCACCTGCCTGATGATCGGGCTGGACGGGTTCCGGCGCGACGACGACGCCCCCATCCGGCGCCAGATCGTGCCCCAGGTCTTCGGTGCGCTGAAGACTCTGACCAGCGAGAACGGGATCCAGGGCCTGGGGCTGACCAAGGAGCACCTGGTCGTCGCGGTCTTCCCGCACCACGACCCCAGCGACGTGCAGGCCATGGGCGAGGCCCTGATCGAGCGCGTCATGGGCATCCAGGTCGACGACGAGCGCCTGGTGACCGTCAGCGTGGGGGTCGGGCACAACCAGCACCCCGGGCCGGTCAGCTTCGAGGTCTTGCTCGACGAGGCCGAGACCGGGCTGACCCTGGCCAACCAGGCCGGGGGCAACAAGGTGGTCCAGTGGAAGGACGTCGAGTCCGAGCTGGATCAGCTGCGCGCGGACATCGAGGCCCAGGTCGGCCAGCTCGCGGCGCAGCAGAAGCGCGCCGAGGCGGCCACGGAGACCTTCGAGGAGGTCTGGGGGCGCGAACTGATCGACGAGATCGTCCACGCCTTCCGCCACGAGAAGGACCAGTCTCCCGGCGTCGTGCGCCTGACCAAGGGCGTGATCGACATCGTGCGCCAGCAGCACCAGCGCCTCTTGACCTCCTCGACGGTCCAGCAGCTGACCGAGCGCAACAGCCAGATCGACATGCTCGAGCGCCGCATCCAGAAGCTCACCCAGAGCCTGGACGGCACCGAGGCCGAGCTACGGCGCGTGGCGGCCATGAAGGTCGTCGATGGCGGCGTGGCGTCGATGTATCGAGACGTACAAGGCCTCGGGGACGACCCCGATGCCGGCCAGAAGAAGGAGATGCTCGCGGTAATCTTCGAAGCGAACTTCGCTTTGCAGAAGAAAAAGGACCCGGGAGCCGATCAATGAGTGTTCGTACCACCCCCCTCCCGCACTACGTCGGGGCCCGGATAGCAGCCAAGCAGATCTCAGGAGAGCAGTCGTATGAGTAAGAAGAACAAGGGCGATCTCAACCAGTCGGAAGGCGAGCCGAAGTCGAACTCGACGAAGGCGTCGACCCCCGCCCCCGAGCCGCCCAAGGCCAGCGCCACCGCCGTTGCGAGCACCAGCTCGAGCGACGAGATGGCCGATGCCGCCCCCAAGAAGACCGAAGGCGTCCTGTACCTCGGGATCGACCTGGGAACGTCCCGGACCTCCGTGTCCGCCAGCAACGGCGTGCGCGAGACCGTCGCCTCCTACGTCGGCTACCCCAAGGATGCCGTCAGCCGCAAGCTGCTGAAGAAGGACGTCCTCGTCGGTAGCGAGGCCGTCGAGAAGCGCCTGTCGCTCGACTTCTATCGCCCGCTCGAGCACGGCGTGCTCAAGTGCAGCGAGAAGGACGGCTCCTACAGCAAGAACCTGCAGGCCGCCCAGGATCTGATCGCCGAGATCATCCGTCGCGCCAAGCCGCGCAAGGACGAGCTGGTCTACGCCGTGATCGGCGCTCCGGCGCAGGTCTCGATCAACAACAAGGAAGCGATCCTCGACGCCGCGCGCGAGTCGGTCGATTCCGTGATGCTCTGCTCCGAGCCGTTCTCGGTGGCCTACGGCCTCGACATGCTCGACGACGTGCTCGTCATCGACATCGGCGCCGGCACCACCGACCTGTGCCGGATGCACGGCACCATGCCCGAGGACAACGACCAGATCACGGTCACCTTCGCTGGCGACTTCGTGGACAACAAGTTCGCCGAGCTGCTCAAGGAGGCCTACCCCGAGGCGCAGTTCTCGACGGCCATGATCCGCGACATCAAGGAGCGCTTCTCCAACGTCGGCGACCAGGTCGACAAGGTCATGGCGAACTTCCCGGTCAACGGCAAGCCGACGCCCTTTGACGTCACCGACCAGCTGCGCGCTGCCTGCAACAGCATCGTGCCGCCGATGGTCGAGGGCCTGTCCAAGCTCGTGTCGACCTTCGACCCCGAGTTCCAGGATCGCCTGAAGAACCGCGTGCTGCTGGCCGGCGGTGGCTCCCAGATCCGCGGCCTGGATGTCGCTATCGAGCGCGAGATGATGAACCAGCTCGGCGGCGGCAAGGTGATCCGCACCGAGGAGCCGATGTACGGCGGTGCCGGTGGCGCGCTCAAGATCGCCCACGACATGCCGGCCGAGTTCTGGGAGAAGCTCAAGTAATCCAGAGAAACCCTGGCACATCGATGAGCACGCGAAACACGTGCTCACATTGAGGGGGACGGGACGGCGCCGAGCGATCGGTACCGTCCCGCTCCTTTGTTAGAATCCCCGGCCTCTCATGCGGGATTCGAACAAGGACGCCGATTCGAGCGCTTCGCCCGATCCGGACGAGCGCGGCTCGCGGGAGGGCTGGACCGAGCACAAGCTGCGCCGCGGACGCGAGTTCCTGCAGCGCGACGTGTGGGCCATGGACCTGCGCGCGCTGCCGACCTTCAGGGCGCTCTTCTACAAGGCCACGCGCGTGCTCTTCCTGGCCGTGCGCGGCTTCATCGAAGACAAGTGCCTCTTCCGCGCCTCGGCCCTGACCTACATCACGGTCCTGTCCCTGGTGCCACTCCTGGCCTTCGCCTTCTCGGTGGCCAAGGGGCTGGGTGCCTACAACGCCCTGATCGACAAGTCGATTCGGCCCTTCCTCGATCGCACCTTCGGCGTGGTCGCAGCGGACTCCGAGGCCGCCAGCGCCGGCGTGACGGCCAGCACCCAGGGGGGGCAGGAGGTGCGCCTCGCGATCGACAAGATGCTGTCCTTCGTCGAGGGTACGAACGTGGGCAGCCTGGGCTTCTTCGGCCTGGCCGTCCTGGTCTACGCGGTGATCAAGTTGCTGGGGGCGATCGAGCAGTCCTTCAACGAGATCTGGGGCGTGCGCAAGTCGCGCTCCCTGGTGCGCAAGGTCTCCGACTACCTGTCGATGGTGACCATCGTGCCGATCTTCCTGGTCGTGGCCACGGGCATCACCACGACGGCCCAGGGCACCGAGCTTCTGGGGACCCTGGAGGAGCGCCTGCAGCTGGGCAGCGCGATCGAGTTCGTGGTGCCCCTGGTCTCGATGTGGATCGGGTTCACCTTCGTCTACCTGTTCATGCCGAACACGCGCACGCGCCTGGGCTCCGCCGTGATCGGCGGCATCATCGGCGGCAGCCTGTGGCACCTGCTGCAGATCCTGCACGTGCGCTTCCAGGTCGGCATGGCGAACTACAACGCCATCTACTCCTCGTTCGCAGCGATCCCGATCTTCCTGGTCTGGGCCTACGCCTCCTGGGTCACGGTCCTGCTCGGGGCCGAGTTCGCCTTCGCCCACCAGAACGAGCCGGCCTACCGCCAGATCGCGCGCACCCAGCACCACGACCAGGCCTTCCACGAGGTGCTCGCCCTGCGGGCCCTGACGCGCATCGGAGTGAACTTCCTCGCCGGCCGGCCGCCCTACACGGTCGTGGAGCTGGCCGCGGAGCTCGGGGTGCCCGAGCGCTCGATCGAGGGCGTGGGGAGCAAGCTGCAGGCTCAGAGCCTGCTGGCCTACACGGGTGACGACCTCGACCCAGCGTTGCTCCCCGCCCGCGGCCTCGAGACGATCTCGATCCAGGACGTGCTCGACGCCTTGAAG
>JAJFFA010000785.1 GCA_021776885.1 Planctomycetota bacterium | reverse complement strand
CCGCACCGACGCAGCGGAAGCCATCGCCGAAGGGCACCTGGATGGTGTCCGGACCGTAGTAGAAGAGCCCCGGGCCGCTGGGCACGGAGTCGCGCACGCTCAGGCTGAAGTCGGCGGCGGACACGCTGGTGGTACCCAGGCTGGCGAGGGTCGCGCCGGCGCCGGCCGAGTTGGGCGACGTGCTGCAGACCGCGCTGGGCGCCGGGCATCCGCAGAACACGTCGATGACGGTCAGGTCGTCGACGGCCACCTCGATCGGATCGTCGGCGTCGTCGTCCTCGGCCACGAAGCGCAGGCGCACCGCCGCGCTCGGGGCCATCAGGTCGCGCACGAAGAAGCCCTGGCGGTACCAACCTCCCGCGGACTGCAGGTTCTCGAGCCCCAGGCTCTCCACCAGGGTCCAGGTCTGGCCGTCGTCGTTCGAGAGGCTGATGCGCAGGCGCTCCGCGTGGTTGAAGAGTCCCCCATCGGCGCCGAACCAGCGCCAGTAGTCGATGCGCGGGTTCTCGGTCGAGGTCAGGTCGAGGCGCGGTGAGATCAGGGTCGTGCGACCGCCGTCCACGTCACTCGTCGCCCCCGTGTGCCAGCACTGGTCGCCGAGCGGACTGTGGTCCGCGCCCGGGGCGTTGCCGACCCCCGAGGGCACTCCGCGCACCCAGTGGCCCGCGGAGGCGTTGTCCCCCGGGACGCCTGCGGTCCAGCCTGCGTCGCTCTCGGCGTCGTCGGCCAGGAGCAGGGCGCTGCCCTGTCCGCTGAGGGACAGGTGCGTGGTGCGCGGTGCCAGGGCGGGCTCGCGCCAGGTGACGCCGTTGGTCGAGCGCGCGCTCAGGTACCAGCGCACCTCGCTGCCGCATGGCGAGGCGGGGAAGTCGGCGCGCTGCTGGCCGCCGCCCAGGTCGACCAGGGGGATCGTCGTGAAGCCCTGGCCGCTGTCGACGTGCAGCAGGCCGCTGTTCGGCTCGAGGTCGCCCGGGGCGCGCTCGCTGAGGTTCAGGGTGATCGACTGGCCGCCGTCGGCGAGCAGGGCCGGCACGCCGCCGACCACGTCGATCTCGACCAGGGGGTCGTCGACCCACCAGACGAACAGGCCCTTCTCGAGGTCGCTGCCGATCACCGTCCCGCTGGGAAAGTAGGGGTAGACGCTCCACAGGCCGTTGAAGGCGGGCAGGTCGTCGCCGGGCCAGGTGTCGAACCAGCGCGTCTCCAGCGGGGCGGTCGGGCTGCTCGAGTCGAAGACGCGCAGGCCGCTGCGGTAGTTGGCCTGGTAGATGCGGTCGCCCTGGGTGTAGATGTTGTGGCCGATGGCGTCGTTGCCATTGGTGAAGTCGCCCAGCAGGAAGGGGCTGTCGGGGTTGCTGACGTCGACCACGTAGGTGGTCGTGGTCTTGCCGCCGCCCTCATCGAGCTCGTCGTCGACGTAGGCGTACTGCAGGTCCGGCGAGAGCCAGACCTGGTGCGAGTAGGCGCGACCGGGCCAGGTCACGATCCCCAGGGATGTGATGCTGTTCTTGTTGGTCACATCGAGCACCTGCAACCGCGTCTGGCTGCCGCCGTTGCCGAAGCCGCCGCAGACATAGGCGATCTGGCGCCCGGCGTGGGGCCCGCTGGTGTAGGTCACGACCTGCGCGTCGTGCACGTAGATCGAGTTCCAGGTCTTGACGAAGCTCGGGTTCGAGGGGTTGGCGAGGCTGTAGATGCGCAGCCCGTTGTTCGGTCCACCGCAGCGGTAGAGGAAGCCCGACACGGTGTCGATCGCCACGTTGTGGGTGCGCGATGTGCTGGGCCCGAAGACCTGCCCCACCACGTCGACCAGGCCCTGGTCGACCTGGGCCAGGTCGATGACCTGGATGCCGCCTCCCCCCTCGCTCACCGCGTAGGCGTAGTCCTCGTAGGTCTTGATGTCGCGCCAGAGGCTGTTCGGGCCGTCGACGATGTCGATCACCTGGGGGAACGACGGGTTCGTGATCTCGACCACGGCCGTCCCTGTGGCGACCCCGACCAGGGCGTACTCGCGACCCGCGGGCGAGACGTAGCCCCAGCAGTCGTTGCCGGAGCCACCGCCCAGCTCGTTGAGGGCGACCCAGGAGAGGAGCGTCACGCCGCTCGACTCGAAGGCGACCGGGGGCGGGGTCTCGCCCCCCATGAACTGGTCGCCGCCGCTGCCCAGGGGCGCGCCGGGGCGCCAGCCGGGGCCGGCGTAGGCCGGGACGCGGTCGTGGAACTTGGGGTCGTCCTCGTGGGCCAGGGCGGCGGCCGGGGCGAGGGCGAGGCAGGTGCTGACGACGAGAGCGTGGCGGGGCGTGATCATTCGGTTCCTCCAATGGAATCGTAGACGATCGTCCGCCGCGGCAGTGTTCCGAATCTGTGCCCCTGCCGGGAGAGCGTTTGCGCTCAGCGCACGTGCCGCCGGCGGTTCTTGATGTAGTCGACGAACAGGAAGCTGCCGAGGTCATCGGGGCGGGAGAAGTACGCGCGGCCGTGGGCCGCCGCGGTCATCTCCTCGACGAAGCCGACCAGGGTCGGGTCGCTGGTCAGCATGAAGGTCGAGAGCTGGATCCCGTCGCGGCGGCAGGCGCTGGCCTCGTCCAGGGTGCGCGCGACGATCCTGCGGTCGAGGCCGAAGGGGTTCTTGTAGATCGTCCCGTTGCGCTCGGTCAGGGCCGACGGCTTGCCGTCGGTCACCATGAAGATCTGGCGATTGGCGCGGCGCTCCTTGCGCAGCAGCTCGCGCGCGAGGCGCAGGGCCCCCCGGGTATTGGTATGGAACGGGCCGACGTCGAGGTACGGCAGGTCCTCGATGGCCACCTCGCGCGCCTCGTCGCCGAAGGTCGCCACGAACACGCGGTCCTTGGGGAAGCGCGTGCGGATCATCTCGACCAGGGCCAGGGCGACCTTGCGCGCGGGGGAGATGCGGTCCTCGCCGTACAGCACCATCGAGTGGCTGATGTCGATCAGGAGCACGCTGGCGCAGGACGACAGGTGCTCGGTCTCGTGCACCTCGAGGTCATCCTCGCGGATCTCGAGCTCGCTCGAGCCGCGGGCGAACGTGTTCATCAGGGCGTTGCGCAGGGTGGCGTTGGCGTCGAGGGCGTCGAGGGTGTCCCCGAAGGCCCAGGGGCGCGTCTCGGGCAGGCGCTCGAGGCCGGGTCCCGGGGCGGCCACGCGGTGCTCGCCGCCAACGTCGCGCTCGAGGGAGGAGAACACCGCCTCGAGGGACTCGCGGCGCAGGGCGCGGGTGCCGCTGTGGGTCAGGCGCAGGGTGCCACCCGGGCCGCCGGCGATCTGCTCCTTCTGCTTCAACCAGCGCTCGAAGGCCTCGCGGTCGAGGCCGTGCCTCCACAACCCGTGCCGCTGGGCGAGCTCGTCCAGCCAGCCCAGGGCGTCGCCCACGTCCCCCGCCGTGCGCAGCAAGAGCTCGCGAAAGAGGTGCGCCAGGCGCTGCAGCAGCTCGTCCTTGGCGAGGGCCTCGGGGTCGAAGGCCGAGAAGCGAAAGTCCATGATCGGCCAGCCCGGGCTAGCGTTCCAGGCTCTCGGCCATCTCGGCCAGCATGTCGCGGTAGGAGCGCGAGCGACCCAGGTCTTCCTTGGCCAGCAGCGAGCCCTGGTGCAGGCCCTCCAGGACGAACTCCATGGCGGCGGCCATCTCGGCCTCGCCCTGGGGCTCGAGGAAGCGCCGCGCCAGGTCCTCGAGGCCGGGGATGGCGGCCAGGCGCTCGTAGAGCTCGCGGCTCGAGAGGTCGCTGGTGACGTCGACCGTGTGCTCGGCGCCGAACCAGGCCAGGACGTCGGCGTAGACCGAGGGTTCGCCGGACTTCAGGGCCTCTTCGCCGCGCTGGTAGGCGTCGGGGAAGCGCGCGTCGAAGACCTGGGTGACGGCCTTCCCGATCAGGACCCGCGCGACCTGGGCCACGCCCTCGCGTTCGCCGTCGTAGACGAGTTCGATCTTGCCGCAGATCGCGGCCAGGGCGGCGAACAGGTCGCTGGGTCGTGCCACGGTCGGAGACTCGTCGCACAGAATCCCGCGGCGCTCGGCGGCGGAGACGACGTTCTCGAGCAGCGAGATGGTCATGCGCGCGCTGACCCCCGAGCGCTGGTCGACGAAGTCACTCTTGCGGGCCTGGAAGGCCACCTCCTCGATCAGGACGCGCACGTACTCGGGGACGTGCACCGGCACACCGCCCTCGCGCTCGGTCCAGGCCTCCTGCTCGGTGATCGCCAGGGCGTCCTCGAGGCTCTCCGGATAATGGGTCAGGATCTGGGATGCGATGCGGTCGCGCAGGGGCGTAATGATGTTGCCGCGGCTGGTGTAGTCCTCGGGGTTGGCGGAGAACACGAGGGACAGGTCGAGGGGCAGGCGCACCGGGAAGCCGCGGATCTGCACGTCGCCCTCCTCGAGCAGATTGAACAGCGCGACCTGGATGCGGCCCGAGAGGTCGGGCAGCTCGTTGACGGCGAAGATTCCGCGGTTGCTGCGCGGGATCAGGCCGAAGTGAATGACCTCGGGGTCGGCCAGCTCGAGGCGTCGGGTCGCGGCCTTGATCGGATCGAGGTCGCCGATCAGGTCGGCGACGGTGACGTCCGGGGTGGCCAGCTTCTCGCAGTAGCGCTCGTCGCGCCCGACCCAGCGCACGGGCAGGTCGTCGCCGAGCTCGGCCAGCCGCCGGTGGCAGGCCGCGCACAGGGGCTTCAGGGGGTCGTCGCGGATCTCGCAGCCGTCGACGGCCGGGATCCACTCGTCGAGCAGGCGCGGCAGGCTGCGCAGGATGCGGGTCTTGGCCTGGCCGCGCAGGCCGAGCAGGATGAAGTTGTGCCCGGAGAGGAGCGCCTGGCTGATCTCCGGGACGACCGTGCGCTCGAAGCCGACGATGCCGGGGAAGACGGGCTCGCCGGAGCGCAGGCGGGCGATCAGGTTGTCCCGTAGCTCGCTGTGAACGGTCTTCGAGCGCCAGTCGCTGGCACGCAGGGCGCCCAGGGTGTGGGGCAGATCGGGGCTGGGAATCATGGTGTCGGGCCCGGTGTGTAAGGAGACGCAGCCGGGCGAGTATAGTGGACTGTTCGACCCTCGGACTCCATGCCTACGCCCAGCGAATCCCCCCTCGACCGTCTCGATCGACCCCTGCGCAAATTGCGCATCTCGGTCACCGATCGCTGCAACCTGCGCTGCGGGTACTGCATGCCGGAGGAGGAGTACAAGTGGCTGCCGCGCAGCGCGATCCTCTCTTTCGAAGAGATCACGACCCTGGTCGACGCGTTCACGCGGCTCGGTGTGCACGAGGTGCGCCTGACGGGTGGCGAGCCGCTCCTGCGCCGCGACCTGCCCGTGCTCGTGCGCATGCTCGCCGCGCACCCCGCGCTCGACGACCTGGCGCTGACGACCAACGCCGTGGGCCTGGCGGCTGAGGCCGCCTTCCTGCGCGAGGCCGGGCTCGGCCGCCTGACGATCAGCCTCGATACCCTGCGCAGCGAGCGCTACCGCGCCCTGACCCGCCGGGATGCCCTGGAGCAGGCCCTGGCCGGCATCGAGGCCGCCAGCCGCGCCGGCTTCGAGGGCATCAAGCTGAACACCGTCGTGCTGCGCGGCGAGAACGACGACGAGCTGGCCGAGCTGCTCGACTTCGCCCGCGACGGCGGCCACGAGTTGCGCTTCATCGAGTACATGGACGTGGGCGGGGCGACGCGCTGGTCGCGGGAGGCCGTGCTGCCGCGGGAGGAGATCCTGGCCCGCATCGAGGCGGCCTTCGGCCCCGTGCACGAGGTCGACGCGGAGCGGCGCGGGTCAGCGCCGGCGCAGCGCTACGCCCTCCAGGACGGCACGCGCTTCGGCGTGATCGCCTCGACGACGCAGCCCTTCTGCGGCGCCTGTGACCGCGCGCGGCTGACGGCGGACGGGCACTTCTTCACCTGCCTCTACGCACGCGAAGGCCTGGACCTGGCGACGCCGCTGCGCGCGGGCGCGGGCGCGCAGGACGTGGCCGAGTTGCTGCGCGCGCGCTGGAGCGGGCGCAGCGATCGCGGGGCGGAGGAGCGCCTCGGGATGGAGGGGCGCGGGCGGCTGGCGGATGCGCAGGAGCTGGCGAGGGATCCGCACCTGGAGATGCATACGCGGGGGGGGTGAGTCGGCTAGGCGGCGTCGCCGCGGCGCAGCTTTTTCCTGGCCTGCAGGGGGGGCTTGGTGCCCTCGAGGCGGGCGGTGAATTCGTAGTCGAGGGGGCCGCGGTAGGGAGCCAGGCGCAGGGCGGCCAGGGTGCGCAGGAGGGCTCGGGCGAAGGGGCCCTCGCGGGGTTCCGTCAGGACGGGGAGGTCGATCTGGAAGGGGTATTCGGCTCCTCCGAAGACCCGCGCGCCGGCCAGGGTGGTGTGCTCCTGGCAGACGGCGACCGGGGTGCCGCGCCAGCGCAGGGCCGGGCGCTCTTCGCGCAGGGCGCAGACGGTCAGGACCAGGCGGCGGGCCGGGGTGGGGCCGTCGGGATCGAGGAGGACCTGGCCACGGATCGTGCCCAGGCCGGCATGGGTTCGGGCTGGGAACTGGATCTCGATCAAGGAAAGTCGGGGGATCGGGGTTTTGACAGGGCCGGCTGCGTCCCGGCAACAGAAAACTACCCCGCTCGCGGGAGGGCGGTCGGAACCTGGCGGTGTTCGTCCCGTGCGGCTACGGTCCCCCACCATGCTGTCGTCGTTCGTGCCGTCGCTCGTCGCTCTGCTTCCTGCCGCGGGTGCTGTCTTGCCGAACGCGGCAGCGGGTGCCCCCGCCGGGACTGCCTCGTCCGAGGGCGAGCTGGCCTCCTCCCCTTTGCCCCGCGGGGAAGAGCTGCTGGGGGAGCTCGGCTGCACGCGCTGCCATGCGGCACAGCCGAGCCTCGAGGCGCGGCTGGCGCCGAAGATGGCTCCGAGCCTGGCGGGGATCGGCGAGCGCATGCCCGCCAGGGCCATCGGGGACTGGCTCGCCGGCCCGCGGGAACAGAAGCCAGGCAGCTCGATGCCCGACGTGCTCTTCGGAGACGACGCGGCGATCGAGGCCCTGACCCACTACCTGGCCGCGGACGGAGACTTCGCGCCCGAGGCCGCTGGCGAGCACGACATCGACGCGGGGGACGAACTCTTCCACACCATCGGCTGCGTGGCCTGCCACGGCCCGCAGCTCGACGGGGCCGAGGACGCAGGCGACGCCGGGGGCGCGGACGACGAGCGCTGGATCCCGCCGGGCACCTTGCCCGCCCCCACGGTCTCCCTCGCCGGACTGTCCCGGCGCACCACGCCCAGGGCCCTGACCGCCTTCCTGCTCGATCCCCTGGCACGCCGGCCCTCGGGGCGCATGCCCGCCCTGGTTCGCGACGAGGGCGAGGCCCAGGTCCTGGCCTTGTTCCTGCTGCGCGACCAGGCGCAGCAGCTCCCGGGGCAGCCGGGGCTCGCCTGGGAACGCTTCGAGGGCAGCTTCAATTCGGTCGACGACATGGCGCTGCTGACCCCGGTGGCCAGCGGCTCGGCGACGGACCTCTGCGTCCTGCCCCCCCACCCCGACGACGCCTTCGGCTTCCGCTTCCGCGGCAACCTCGAGCTGGCCCGGGCCGGGACCTACACCTTCACCCTCGAGTCCGACGACGGCTCGCGCCTATCCCTCGACGGCGCCCTCGTCGTCGACCATGACGGACACCACGCGCCGAGCGCGCTCTCGGGCCAGGTTGAGCTGAGCGCGGGCACGCATGCCCTCGAGCTGCTCTTCTTCGAGGCGGGCGGTGGTGAAGAGCTGTGCGTCACCTGGAGCGGACCGGGCCTCGACGAGGGCCCCCTGACGAGCGCCGTCCTGGGCCACCGGGGCCTGGCCTTCGCGCCCCCGGGCGCAGCCCCCTTCCGCGCAGATCCGGCCCTGGCCCGCGCGGGCGCACTGCACTTCGTCGAGGCCGGCTGCAACGCCTGCCACGCGGCCCCGGGCGCGACGTCCCCGACGTCCCCGGCGTCACTAGGGCCCCCGGCCGCGGCGCCCCTGGCGCAGCTCGATCCGGACGCGGCCCGCGGCTGCCTGGTCGGAACGCCGGGGAGCGCGGGCTACGGCCTGCCCCCCGCGGACGTCGCCGCCCTGCGGGCTGTTCTGCGCGAGCTCCAGTCCGACGCCGGCCTGGCGCCCCTCTCCGTCG
>JAJFFA010000784.1 GCA_021776885.1 Planctomycetota bacterium | reverse complement strand
GCGGAGGTCCACGCCGGCATCCGCAGCCTGGTCCACGAGTGGCGCGCGGACGCCGACCCCGAGGCCGAGGAGCTCTTGCCCTGGCGGCTGCTCAACGCCGAGTACGGCGAGTCCCAGGGCTGGAAGGGGCGCGTCGTCCTGGGCACCAAGTGGAAAGAGGGCGCGGGCATGGTCCAGGCCGGGATCACGCGCACGGACAAGCTCGAGCCCCTGGCTGCCGACGACGTCAACCTGGTGGAGGTCGACGTCATCGTGCGCTCCAAGAGCTACGCCACCCTGCGCTGGCGGCCCGAGCAGCGCATCCCCGGGCACGGCAAGAAGACCCACGAGATCTACGCCAACTACCAGCCCTCGGCCAAGGTCCAGACCCTGGTCTTCCGGCCCGGCGGGCACGAGGGCTGGCGCGGCCCGCTCTCGACCCTGACCCTCCTGCCGGTCAAGCACGGTGGGCAGGTCTTCGATCTGCGCGCGGTGCGCCTGTACCGCCAGGGGTTCACGCGCGGCGCGGAGCCCGGTCGTATCGGCGATGCGGCCGGCGCAGAGGGGAGTCGTGGGGACGGCGACGGAGGGCTGGTCGGCTTCGCCAAGGACCAGCGCCGGGTCTGGCCGAGCGACTTCGGCGAGGCCCTGTTCGAGCGCTTCGTCGTGCCCCGCGGGGGCAAGCTGCGCGTCGACACGGCCCTGACCGGCGAGCTGCACGGCGGAACGCGCCGCGTGCGCTTCGAACTCGACGTGCGGCCCGTGGGCAGCGAGGCCTGGGAGCGCCGTGCCGCGCGCGAGTTCGTGCCCGCGGACGCGCCCCTGGCCGCGCGCTGGACGCCCCTCGTCTGCGACCTCTCCGACCTCGGGGGCGAGGAGATCGAGGTGCGCTTCCTGGCCCGGGTCGACGGCGAAGCGGCGACGTCGAGCGTGCCCCGGGCGAGCGCCTTCTGGGGCTCGCCCCTGGTCCACGGCGAGCGGCCCCGGGACCCGCGTCCGAACATCGTGCTGCTGACCCTCGACACCCTGCGCACCCAGGAGACCGGACCCTGGGGCGGCTCCGATCTGACGCCCTTCCTCGACCAGCTCGCGCAAGAGTCGGCCGTCTTCACAGAGGCCTGGTCGGGCTCGAACTCGACCCTGCCCTCGCACACGTCGCTGCTCACCGGTCAGCACGTCCCGAGTCACGGTGTGCTCGACAACCGCGCGACCCTGGCCCCGGCCGAGGAGACCCTGGCCGAGGTGCTGCGCGCCGCGGGCTACGAGACCGCCGCCGGGGTCAGCGCCCACCACCTGGAGGCGGGCATCTCCGGGCTGGGCCGCGGCTTCGACCGCTACCTCGACGTGACCCCGATGGCCCCGGTCGACGGCGCGCGGACCCTGGACGGGGTCGAGCCCTGGATCGACGCGTGGGGGCGGCAGGGCTCGGCGCCCTTCTTCCTGTGGGTGCACCTGTTCGATCCGCACACGCCCTACGGCGCCCCCGAGGAGTTCCTCGGCGCGTTCCTCGAGGAGCGTCAGCGCAGCCTGCCCCCGAAGCGGGTCGACCCGCCGACCATGGGCCCCAACCCGGACACCGGCCCGGGCATGTTCCTCGAGGGCGCCAACAACGAGGCCTACGCCCGCGCCCTGTACGAGGCCGGCGTGGCCTACACGGACCACCTGGTCGAGCGCCTGTGGAAGAAGCTCGAGGCGGCGGGCTTCGCCGACGACACCCTGCTGGTGATTTTGGCCGACCACGGCGAGTCCCTCGGCGACCACGACGTCTGGTACGGCCACCAGATGCTCTACCCGCCCGTCATGCGCGTGCCGCTGCTGGTGCGCATGCCCCCCGGCACGGGGCCCACGGGCCGCGTCGACGCGCGCGTCTCCACCGTCGACGTGGCGCGCACCCTGCTCGACACCCTGGGCCTCTCCGGCCTGCCCGAGGCCGTGGGCGAGAACTTCATGAGCCTGGCCGCGGACCCCGGGGCGCAGCACGCCGGGCGCATGGTGCAGTTCGTCCACTCGGGCAACGACCAGGTCGGCCTGCGCGACGGCTCGCGGCACTTCTTCGTCAACGTGCGCGAGTACGGGCACCTGGGCAAGGAGCGGCTCGAGCCCGACGGCAAGCGCTACCTCTACCACCACTCGAGCGACCCCGACTGCGCCGAAAACCTGGCCCTCTCGCGCGAGGAGGAGGCGGCCCTGCTCGACGAAATCTCGCGCCGCTGGCTGGCCGCGGCCTGGACCGGCGAGCGCGTCGGGGCGTCCCTCTCGCCCGAGGACGAGGCACGCCTCGACGCCCTGGGCTACACCGGTGAGGACGAGGGCGACGAGAACGGCGAGGGCGACGAATGAACCGCGGCCGCTTCTTCGTGCTCGACGGCGTCGACGGCTGCGGCAAGAGCACCCAGGCCGAGCGCCTGGCGCGTAGCCTGGAGGCCGGCGGCGTCAAGGTGCACCACGTGCGCGAGCCGGGTAGCACCGTGGTCGGCGAGGCGGTGCGCAGCCTGGTCCTCTCGCGCGCGGGGGCGATCGAGTCCGACGTCGAGGCCCTGCTCTTCGTCGCGGCCCGGCGCCAGCTCCTGTGCGAGGTGGTCGAGCCTGCACTGGCCCGCGGCGAGCACGTCGTCTGCGAGCGCTTCCACCCGAGCACCTTCGCCTATCAGGCGGTCGCCGGGGACGTGGGGGAGGAGCGCGTGCTCGACCTGCTCAGCGCCTGGGCCGGGCGCCCCGTGCCCGACCTGATCCTGATCCTCGACCTCAGCCCCGAGCTGGCCAGCGAGCGCCGCGGGCCGGCCAGTGACCGCATGGAGGACAAGGGCGAGGCCTTCCTGGCCCAGGTCGTGCGCGGCTACCGGAGCTACGTGGTGCGCGCGCAGAGCGCGCTCTTGGTCGACGCCGCCCCGGACGCGGACACGGTCGCCGCGTCGATCCTGGCGGAGGTGCAACGTGTCCTCTGACGCTCTGCACGCGCCGCCCCTGGGCCACGCCTCCGCGATCGAGGGCCTGTTCCAGGCCGCGCGTGCCGAGCGCCTGGCCCACGGCCTGCTCGTGCGCGGCCCGGCGGGGATCGGCAAGTTCCGAGCCCTGACCTGGTTTGCGAACGGGATGCTGTGCAGCACGGGGCCCGGGGCGCCCTGCGGCAGCTGCGGTCCGTGCAAGCGCCTGGCGGCGGAGAGCCACGCGGACCTGTTCGTCGTGGACGCCCCCGCCGCGGGCGAGGAGCAGATCACCGTCGGCTTCATCACGCAGCGCGAGGATTCGTCGTCGTCGAGCTACACGGGCCCTTCGATCGCGCGCTTCCTCTCCCTGCGACCCTTCGAGGCCACGGGCAGGAAGATCGTTCTGGTGCGCGAAGCGGAGCGCATGAACGAGGCGGCGCAGAACGCCCTGCTCAAGTCCCTCGAGGAGCCGACTCCCGGCACCGTCCTGGTGCTGGAATCGAGCGCACCGGACCGCCTGCTCGACACGGTGCGCAGCCGCGTGGTCGAGCTGGAGCTGGCGCCCCTCTCGCACGCGGACACGCGCAGCGTCCTCGCGGCCCACGGCCTCGTGGGCGAAGAGCTCGATCAGCTCGCGCGCTGGTGCGCCGGCGCCCCGGGGGCGGCCCTCGAGCTGCAGCGCACCGGTGCCCTGGCCATGCGCCCGCTCCTGACCCAGGTCCTGTGCGGCAGCCTCCCGGCGCACAGCGCGGCGCGCGCCCTGCTCGAGATCGAGGGCGAGTACGAGGGCAAGACCCCGAGCGCCCGCGCCCGCGCCCGGGTGCGCGCGTTCCTGGACCTGGGCCTGGCGCTCCTGCGCGACGCCCTGCTCCTCGACGCGGGCCGCGCGGCGGACGACCTGCCCCACGGCGACGTGGCCCAGGCGGCGAGCGACGCCGGCCGCAGCCTGGTCGAGCTCGAAGTGGCCATCGATGCCTGGCTCGACGCCCGTGCGGAGCTCGGCCTGAACGTCGGCGCAGAGGCCCTGGTGGAGCGCGTGCTGATGACCCTGGCCTCGGGCCGCAGCGCCTGCGCGGGCTGACGTGGACACGCCCCGCGCGCTCCTGCGCCCCCTGCGCCTGCGCCTGTTCCAGCCGGCCTTCGAGGCCCCCGTGATCGCCCTGATCGAGGCCTGCTACGCGGGCTACGACCAGCGCATCGAGCTGGACACCCTCGACGACGACCTGCGCGACATCCCGGGGCGCTACGGCGATCCCCGGGCCACGTTCCGGGTGCTCTTCGACGCGGACCGACTCGTCGGCACGGTGGCCCTGAAGCCCGGCAGCGAGCCTGGTCGGGTCGAGCTCAAGCGCGTCTTCCTCGACCCCGCCTGGCGCGGCCGCGGGCTCGGCAAGGGCCTGTGTCTGTGGGCCGCCCACCGCGCCCGGCGCCGGGGCTTCCAGCGCATGACGATCTGGTCCGACACCCTCTACGCGACCGCCCACGGCCTGTACCTCCACCTGGGCGCCGCGGACTGCGGCGTGCGCCGCTCCCTGGGCGGGGTGAATGACGTGGACGAGTTCCTGTTCGAGCTCGACCTCGCCTGACCTCGGGTTCGCCCTCGGGTTCGCCCTCGGGTTCGCCCTCGGGGTCGCCCTCGGCTGCGCCCTCGG
>JAJFFA010000783.1 GCA_021776885.1 Planctomycetota bacterium | reverse complement strand
GGCGTACGGGTTTCGGGGCGTGACGCGCAGGAAGGCGATCCACTTTCGAGATCCGGTGGGGTGAGCGGGGGGAGGGAGGGAGAGGGAGAGGAGGAGTGAGAGGCGTTGCGGCGTGAGGGCGGTGGGGTGAGCGGTTGGGGGAGACCGAGGGGGGGGCCGTGGCTTGGACCGACGGGCGCACGCCTCGCCGGGGCGGGCTGCGCCCGCTGCGGCTCGAGATGACGTAAGCGACGGTTGCGCGAGGGTGGTGATCTTCTATTCCGTTTTAGCGCGCGGCTACGCCGCTGGGAGAAAGGCTCGGCTGCGCCTCGCTTCCCCCGAACGGCGCTTCGCGCCGGGGCCGACCTACGGTCGGCCGGGTCAGTACGGTGAAAGCCAAAGACGACTGCGTGTCGGCGTGCTCAGCGTGCGCGCATGGCGACTAGCGCACGTCGGAAGCTGCGCGTGCGCGCCTCGACCACCCGCACGTCTCACCGCGCCGTTGCCTGTGTATCTCAGTCGGGTCGTATCGTCCTTGGGCGCTCCCGTCGCGTGGAGGCCGGCGGCTGCCGCCGGCAGCGCCGGCCGAGGCGCGTCCAGCGCGAAGCGCCGTGCCGGCTGCAAGCCATCCCTTCGCGAAGCGAAGTCACTCGGTGGGTACCGTTCGACGGCCTAGCCCGTTCAGGGCCCGCTGATCAGCCTCGCCATCACCTCTCATCTCGCGGTCGTGGGCGTAGCCCAGACGGGCATGGAGAGGGCGTGCGTCGGAGGTCGGGCCGCGCCAACGTGCCGGCCGCGTGGCGCAGCCCACGCACCCGTTCGCGCGCCAGGGGCAGCGCGTCCCTGAGCACGCTCCCTACCGACGCGCGGGAGGGTTCGCCCGCCCTGCAGGGACCAGAGCTCCAGCATCCGCTAGGATCGAACACCGCTCCCGACCTACGCTGTCCGCGCGATGGTCTTCCAGATGACGAAACCCACCTCAACCATGACTCGCCGGCTTGCCATCTCGACAGCGAAGTGTTGGCTGCACTCGAGGGTGGTTGGGCCGACCGCTCTCCGCGCTGCACCCGCCGCAGTTGCCGCGTTGGCGATCGCCGGGGGAGCCTGGAGCCAGTCCATCGATTGGGCAGGAGGCCATCGTTCCGCGGTTCAGCGGGTGGCGTTCGACCCGAAGGGTGAGCGCATTGCGACGATCTCCAGCCTAGGCTTCCTACGCACATGGGACGCCCAGACGGGAGCGCCAATGCTCGAAGTCGATATCGACGACGAGCCCTTGCGTCTGCTGCGTCTGCGTCTGTTTCGTCATGGCGCGCCGCACAGCGTGGTCTTCGATCCCAGCGGGGAGCGCGTACTTTCGCTCAGCTCGGGTGTAACGGTCTTGTTGGATAGCCGAACGGGCGAAGTGATCGAACAGGCGCCATCCGGTCGGTGCGTAGCAGCACTCTTGTCTCCGTGGGGACCTCGGGCGCTGAATTCCCGGGGCGTCCTGATATCCCTGAGCGGAGTTGAACAGCATCAAGCTGATCCTGCCTGGCCGATGGGTCTGAGATACGTTCAGCCTAGCCCGTGCGGTAGGTTTCTGTTCTGGCGAGACGCCCGGAGAGCCAGGTTGTTCTCGGTCGAGGATGGTCGCGACGTCTACTCGTACGAACTTGAGGGATTCGAAGACCCCCAGGCACCTCCAGGCCCGATCGGAGACCTCCTGGCCTTCAGTGGAGACGGCAACCTCTTCGCCGCCACTGCGGGCGGAAATGTCGGCATTTTCGAGTCAGACTCCGGGGCACAGCGGCAGTCCTTCGAGTGCGCCAACGCTACAGCCTGTGCGTTCCTGGGGTCCAGTGGCCTCTTCGCGACGGCGACCGCTTCGGGTGTCGTAGTTGTCTGGGACGCGGAGTCCGGGGACCAGCTCACGGTCCTCGATGACCCGACTGGTATCAGCCGTAGCCCGTGGAAGCTGGCTTTCGATGCCACCGGAACCCACTTGCTGTCGTGCTTCTTGGAAGATGCTCTTCCGCCAAGCGAGGTAACCCATATCCACGCCCTCTCGCTAAGCGTCGAACAAGGAGCTCGCGATGCAGTCATCTGGAAATGGCAGACCGGCGAGATCGTTCGATTGATCGGCCATGCAGGGCCTATCGTGGACGCCCGGTTCGACGCTCGTGGAGACCGGGTCGCAACCGCAAGTGCAGATCAGTCCGCCCGAGTCTGGGATAGCCGAACCGGCGAAACACTACTAACCCTTGGTGGACAACTTGAGGAGTTTGGCCAAGCGGCCTACAGCGCGGATGGCAAGCGTGTTGTTTCCTACGGAACCGTGCTCCGCGAGTGGGATACGACGACTGCGAAGCCGATCAAGCCCACGGGACACCCCATGAGCGTCGTGGTCGACGAGGAAGCAGGAGCCCACTTGCTCCCGTCAGTCCGATCGTATGTCTGGGACGACCCGTTCGATCCTGGCTCGCTGGCCTACGGCGAGGAGCTCACCGCACACGGGTTCGGATCTCCAGGCCGCACCCTCGTTCTCACTCAGGCCAAAAAGAGGGTTCGGGCTTGGAGCGTCAGCGCGGACCGAACACCTGCCAGTCCGGTATCGGACTGGGGTGACTCGATGGTCGTTCTGCATGCAGACTTGTCAGCTGCGTTTGCGCCGGACGGCATGACCTATGCGGTTCCCGCGTCCCGCCCCT
>JAJFFA010000782.1 GCA_021776885.1 Planctomycetota bacterium | reverse complement strand
CGAAATCGGTGTGTCCGATTCTGGACGCAGAGCGGACGTGGATGGCCTGCGCTTGCGGGTCGAGTCGGAACTCGACGTCGTCGGCGAACTTCAGAAAAGGAGTGTGGTAGACGACATGCAGGTAGCCGTCACCGACCTCGAGGGTCTTCGTCTGCGGCTGGGCGCCGAGGAAGTCGATCAGGGAACGGAAGGCCAGCGCCGGGTCACCACTGAAACTGAGTGCCGGGATGGACGCGGCGTCCGCGGGCTCGCTGCAGACGCAGTTCGGTGAGGGGGGACAGGGGCGCAGGCGTCCGCCGACGAGTCCGACCTCGACCGGCCGGCGGGAGATGCGGGCCGCGCCTACAGCCAGGGCTAGGGCTAGCAGGGGAAGCAGCGTGACTCCGACAACGAGCAGCGACTTGCGTTTCATGGGAGCTCGCGCTCAGCGGCCGGCTCGAGTGTCCTTCGAGGGGCGTTCTCGCTCTTCGCGCCGAATCTGGCGCGCGAGGTGGGCGAGCTCCTGCATGTCGTGTCCCACCTGGGCCTTGGCCCCTGCGGAGAGGGGCAGCCGATGCAGCTCGCGTCCGCCAAGGATGCATGCGATGCCCCGTGCCGCAAGCTGGTCGACCAGCCGCGAGATGTCCTCGCCCTGCCTGAGGGCATCGCTGACGTAGCTCACGCTGACCCAGACGAGCCGCGCACCGACCTGATCGGCCGCTTCGAGGAGTGCTGCGGCGGGCGTGTCGCTGCCCAGGTTGACGGGATAGAGGCCTTCCGAGGCCAGCACGGTGGCGGCCATTCGAGTGGGCAGTGCGCTTGGATCTCCGTCGATGCTGCCACCGACCGCCACGAGCTCGTCGGCCGGGGGGCGGAACAGGGCATGCATCTGGTCGACGACTCGAAGCAGCATCTGGGTCGCGCGGTGCTCGAGGTAGATGCCCTGCCGGCCTGCCTCCCAGAGCTGGCCGACCCGGGCCATTGCGCAGCGCAGGGGGCCGTCGAAGAGCGCGGCGGGCTCCGTGATCTTGGTGACCAGGGCCGTGAGCAGTCCCTGCGACAACTCCTCGACGCTGCCCTCGCGCAAATGGTCGAAGACCCACTCCGCCAGGGCCTCGGGGTCCCGCAGGTCATGCTCGGTAGAGGGCGCGAGGCCCAGCAGGTGCGGGTGCGCGAGCTCGCGGCCGGAGCTCCTCAGGAACCTCAGGGCCGGCATCAGCTCGATGCGGCGATGTCCGCCCGAGGTGAGCTTGGCAGGAATCCGGCCCGCGTCGACCCAGCGCTTCACGGAGGACTCACTCGCTCCGATCGCTCGGGCCAGCTCCCGCGGGGAGAGAGTTCGCTCGGAGATCATCACTGAGCTCGAGTCGGGCCCAGGCAACCCGTCTGGGGCAGGGGCTCAAAAGGTGGAGTCGCTCTCCGACCCGACCCGACGATCATGTGGACGGTCCGCATCAGGCAGGGCTCTTGGATTCCAGGCTCTGCGCCAGGGCGGGGGCGGACGGGGTAGGTCGAGAGCTGGGGGAGGCTGCATTCGCCTGCTGGCCAGGCATGATTTCGCCGCGTGGCTCATTCGAGGCACCCCAGAGCAGCAAGCCGACCGCGCAGGCGACGACCAAGCTGACGAAGCAACCCAGGCCCAGGATGATGACGTCGTTCATCGCCGCTCTCCTCTTCCGCTCAGGAGCAGGGCTCCGAGGGCAAGAATCGACGGGACCCAGAGGCCGACGAAGAGACCCTGCTCGCGGTCGACCAGGAACCACAGGTACACGGAGAAGAGGAAGGAGACGCCCGCCGCCAGGCAGAACAGGGCCTTCGATGCCTTGAGCCTGGAGGCCGGGGAGCGTCCCAAGTTCTGAGCCTTGGAGGACAGAGAGGAAGGAAGCTGCTGTTGAAGTGTGCTGGTGGTCTGCATCAGCTGACTTGCGCAGTAGAGACGTTCCAACGCCTCTGAATCGACCGCAGGCTCACGATCTGGTAGAGGGCGGCGAGGCCAACGGCGGCGTAGACGAACTGGGACAGTGCGGACGCAGTGCCCGTCGTGAAGGCGACCAGGTCCAGGTCGAAGAGGCCGTAGAGACCCCAGTTGAGGCCTCCGATGACGAGGAGGATGGCGGCCAGTACGTCGAAGAGCTTCATTGCTTGGATCTCCTTGGTGGAAACGTTCAGAACAGTCACCAGCGGTTTCGCCGATGCTCCTCGCGCGGATGCGGGGACTCCGTTTCTTTCGGAGCGCTGTGGTGCTCCACGCCCGCCATGGCGGAGTTGCGTGCCAGGGCGAGGGCTGGTGTCAGGTCCGGGCTAGACTGAGGGGATGCCTGATCTGATTCTGCTCACCGGTGCCACCGGCTACGTGGGCGGCCGGTTGCGCCGCATGCTCGAGGAGCGCGGTCAGGCCTTGCGCTGTCTCACGCGGCGAGCGGAAGCGCTGACCTCGCGCGTGGCCGCGACGACCGAAGTGGTCGCCGCGGACGTGCTCGAGTTCGAGACGCTCGCGCCGGCACTCGAGGGCGTAGACACGGCCTTCTACCTGATCCACTCGATGGGCTCGGACCAGGACTTCGAGGAGCGCGACCGCGTTGCAGCCCGGAACTTCGCCGCGGCAGCGTCCGCGGCTGGGGTGCGCCGCATCATCTATCTCGGAGGCCTCGCCCATGGGGACGATCTCTCGCCGCACTTGCGTAGCCGGCAGGAGGTCGGGGTGTTGCTCGGCGAGTCCGGCGTGCCGGTCATCGAACTACGAGCCTCGGTCGTCCTCGGCTCCGGAAGCCTGTCCTTCGAGATGATTCGCGCCTTGGTCGAGCGTTTGCCGATCATGATCACCCCGCGTTGGGTCGACGTGGAAGCGCAGCCCATCGCGGTCGAGGACTTGCTCGCCTACCTGATCGCGGCCCTGGACCTGCCTCTCGAGGGGGGGCGGATTCTCGAGATCGGCGGCGCGGACCGGGTCTCCTACGGGGACTTGATGCGCGAGTACGCCCGGCAGCGCGGACTACGGCGCGTGATGATCCGCGTGCCGGTCCTGACCCCGCGTCTCTCGAGCCTGTGGCTGGGGCTCGTGACGCCGCTCTATGCCCGCGTGGGGCGCAAGTTGATCGAGTCGATCAAGCATCCGAGCGTCGTGCGTGACAGCGCGGCGCTCGACCTGTTCCCCCTGCGGCCGCGCGGCATGCCGGAGGCGATCGCCGCCGCCCTCATCAACGAGGACAACGAGATTGCCGAGAGCCGCGGGTACGACGCCTTCTCCTCCGCGGGAGAGGCAGAGAGCTGGGCGGGCGTGAGCTTCAGGAACCGGCTCGTCGACTCGCGGGCGCGCACGCTGGAGGTCGGTCCGGACGAGGCGTTCGCGCCCATCCGCCGCATCGGGGGTACGACCGGCTGGTACGCCTACGACTGGCTCTGGCGCGTGCGTGGTTTCCTCGACCTGCTCGTCGGCGGTGTCGGGGTACGTCGCGGGCGCCCGGACCCGGAGCAACTGCACGTCGGCGACGCGCTCGACTTCTGGCGTGTCGAGGCCTACGAGCCGGGTCGCCTCCTGAGACTGCGCGCCGAGATGAAGCTGCCCGGACGCGCCTGGCTCGAGTTCGAAGTGCTGCCGGAGAACGGCGGCGCCACGATCCGCCAGACGGCACTCTTCGATCCGGTGGGTCTGTTCGGACTGGCGTACTGGTACCTCATCTACCCACTGCACTGCTTGGTGTTCTCGGGGATGCTCAAGAGGATCGCACGCGCGGCGGTGAGGTGAGCGCGAGGGGGGGAGCGGGGAGGGAAGACCGAAGCGTTTGCCGTGCTCCGAACCGATCGGCACACTCCTCGCCGTTGCGGGCTGCGCCCGCGGCCGGCTCGAGATGGCGTGAGCGGAGGTGGCGCGAGGGTGGTGACTTTCTATGCCGTTTAACGCGCGGCTTCGCCGCTGGGGGAAAGGCTCGGCTGCGCCTCGCTTCCCCCGAACGGCGCTTCGCGCCGGGGCCGAGCTGCGCTCGGCCGGGTGAGGACGGTTCGGGCGGCTGGAACGAGGGCGTCGTTGGACGACTGCGTGTTCGCCCGCTACTCGTTGGTGCAGGTCCAGCGCGTTGTGACTTGTGCATGGCGCGTCGCGTGGCATGGGTGCGGGCGTCGACCGCCCGGGCGTTTCACGGCGCCGTTGCCCGCGCCTCTCACCCGGGTCGGGTGTTCCTTGGGCGCTCCCGTCACGTGGAGGCCGGCGGTCTGCCGCCGGTAGCGCCGGCCGAGGC
>JAJFFA010000781.1 GCA_021776885.1 Planctomycetota bacterium | reverse complement strand
CCCACTTTGCTGGTCATGGTGAGCAGTGAATAGTACATGCCGGTTCTTTGCTCACCTGTTTCCAGGTTGTCATAGTCGGTTACATCGGCCATGACCGACCGCAACAGGAACGACCCGGCGCCATAGGCAATCCCGTAGGCGGTATTCCCAAAGAAGAGCCACCAGAAGCTCTCGGTGGGAAAGAGCACGACCATTGGAAGGGAAATTGCGCCATAGATCATCGCATAGGCCAAGGTGAGGTGCTTGCCAGAGACAGCGGAGAGCTTGATCCACATGGGGATGCCGACAAACCCAGCAATGAAATAGACGAGCAGCAATTGGCTGGCATTGTCTGGGAGGCCCATCACCTGCGATGCAAAGAAGATATATAAAGCGCCGGTAATAGAAGGACCTATCCCGACCAGAAGGTCTGCGACCAGGATGCGTTGCAACAGCCTGTTATTCATGAGGATCGACAGGGCTTCCTTCGCGTCAAACGCGGCGGGTTTGACCGAGGAACGTTCGGGAACGAGCCAGACAGCCAGCAGGATTGTGATGGGGAGCAGGATGATAACGAACCATCCCATCGCTGCGACCCCCAAAGCTCCAGAAGCTTCTCCTCGGATACCTTCAATAATGGCGGGCAGGGCGAGTACAGTGAACATGCCGAAAATGAGCGCAAATTCCCGCCACCCCTGGATGAGGGAGCGCTCATCGTAATCTGCGGAAAGCTCAGCCCCCCAGCTCATGTGGGAGATCGTAATGAGTGTCCAGCCGATATAGAGGATCACCATCCAACTTAGGAGATAGATAGCAGTGTCATTGGTTGCGCCGCCAAGAGATGACCAGATGCTGGACACCCAGCCAAACATCCACATTGCAGACAGTGGGTCTGAGGGCATGAAGAGCATGTAGGCTGAGATCATGAGGAAGGGGGCGGAGAGGGCGCTCAATTGTCTGCGACGCCCCCAACGGCTGGGAATGCGATCAGACACAATGCCCAGCACCGGGTCGGTGAACACATCCCAGAAACGGGCGATCAGGAAGATGGTGCCGACGAGCGTCAGCGAGAGGCCCATCTCGCTGGCATAAAACGGCGGCAGATAGACCACGATGGGCAGTCCCAGCGCCGAAATTGGAATTGAGGGCAAACTAAACATTGCGATCCGCCACCGTGGCAGTCGGTCTTCACTCATGGTGCCTCCCTAGGCATCTATCTGTTTTATGTACGGGCTATCCGCGTTTTTGACTTTTTGTCATTTGTTAACAAGGAAGCCTATTCCCGGCGAAATGTCCACCCCACGTTAAACTTCTAAACCTATCCTTCTAGGTTCTTCTGGCGGACCACGAGGGACTGAACGTGACCACGTTCTCCACTACTGACCGAAAGAGCTCGGCGCCCGTGGGTGCGGATGTGCTCGACCTGCGTCCGCAAAAAGCCGTAACGGATTTTTCTCCTTCCAGGTTGGGTGCCCGTGCGTTAGTCGAGGGCTATCCAACGCCACCGCTGGACGGAGCGCGCTATCTGGAAATCGGAAGTCGCTCTGGCACGAACCTCGTTGCCCATGCTGTGGCATTCCCCCAAGCCTCTTTCACAGCGGCGCAGATCGGTGATCATGCTGATATTGCTTCGCTTGCAGGCCAGGCCAAGGCGGAGAATGTGCGCAGCGCTGAGCTGGATCTTGCGAGCTTTGAAAGTTCAGACCTCACGACCTATGATTTCATTACCGCCGCTGACGTGTTTTCTACCTCAGCAACTGCAGAGCGCATGGCGCTTCTGGTCCTCACCAAAAAACATCTGGCTGAAGACGGAGTTGCCTGCATCAGCGTGGATGTGAACCCAGGTTGGCAAACCATTGATGATCTCAAATCAGAGATGAGCGAGAACCTGGATAAAGAAAGCGACCCGCGTAAACAGGCTCAATTGATACGCGCAAAGGTGATCAGCCTTGTAAATGGCATTTTGGCGGGAGAGTTAAGCGAACGCCAGCATCAGTTGGGTGAGTTGACCCGCCTTGCCCACGCATCCGACGCAGAAATCTACCGGGATTTTTTGGATCCCAACCGTCGGTCTGTTCCAATCGGTGAATTTCTTGCAATGGCAGATGCCGCCAAACTGAAACCCATCGGCGATATAGACCCTGCAAAATCCAATCTCGATGTGCTTCCGCAGGCAACGCGTCCCGCAAACGCACACCCGCAAGAGATAGCGGACGTTTACACCCAGATTGATCAGCATACGAAGACAAAACGTCGCCACGTATTGTTGGTTCACGCAGATCGGGAGCGGCAAACTTTTGATCTCAGAAAAGCACTCGGCTCGCTCTGTCTCACCAGTGACCTGTCTCGAGCGGACAAAACACTGACAGACCGGGCGCTGCTTGCCGGTGGTCCCATAACATTTGTTGGGTCTTTGAAATATCGCACCCAAAATCCGATTGAGATTGCGGCGCTGGCCTTGTTGGAGAAACACAAATATTTCCCCATACGTGCAGACCGTCTGGTTGCTCACATTGTCGCCGCGTTGAAGCCGACTGGGATACTGCCAGCCGACGCATTGCAGGTGTCGAGAACGCTCTTCGCGGTCGCACAGAAATTGCTGCCCACTGGAGCGTTGCTCACCCATATGGTGGAAAGCAGGGCGGTTTCACAGGTGGGCGAACGTCCGGTGTTGTCGCCGCTCGCGCTTGTTCAGGCGCGAACGGACGCAAGCCATGTGGCAAGCTTGATGCCACATTCCATTGCGGTTGATGACACGGCGCGGTTCATTTTGAGCAGGCTTGATGGCATCCAGACCGTTCAACAGATTTCTGATGAGCTGGGGGAAGTCGTCTCCAAGGGGGAGTTACCTCTTGTGGCGACGGAGGGCACGCCGCAGGCGAGGGCGAAGGCAACCACGCAGCGCGTCCTTGCACATGCCGCGCGTAGTGGACTGCTCGCTTCTTAAACGCCGACAGCCATGTCCGAGCAAAACGGGTTGGTCTTCTTTTCAAACTCAAACGTCGACATGGGGCCATGGCCCGGCACGAAGGCTATTTCGCCGCCAAGCGGAAACAGCCGGTCTCTGATGGAGG
>JAJFFA010000079.1 GCA_021776885.1 Planctomycetota bacterium | reverse complement strand
GGAAGTCGTCGACGATGCGTTGCGCGGCGGCGGATTCGTAAACCGCCGTGTCCCAAAAGTCGTGGCCGATCGTGGTATCTCGTTCGCGGCGTACTTGCTTGACGCGACCGTCTTTGCCTTTGATTGGCACGCGTGGTTCGTTGACGACTTGCTTGAGGAAGAACGCCCCGTCGTCGAGACAGTTCGACGGCAACAACCACGCACCGGGCTCGGCGGGATCCGCCGCCATGCGGTCTTCGATGTCGACGCGGAATACTTCGGGGTTAATGTTCATCAGCGTTAGACCGCCGGCATATTGTGTTTTCTGGCCTTCGGCGTTTGGTCGTTGGCTTTCCTTGACGGTGTTCAGTTGGTACTTTTTCGACGCGTCGACGTGAGCTTCGCCCCGGCACGCAATGACGCGGTTCGTTTTGCCTAGTGACTTAATCCAATTGTGAACGTCGAGCGTGCGGTGGTTGGCATCGATGGCAAGCAACGCCACCCGCAACGCGTCGCGGCCTCGGGCGTTGCCGGCGGGCTGCCCCAGTTCGTTGACGACCGGATAGCGGCGAGCCAACACGCGTCGGGTGATTTGGGCGAGGTCGCTTTTGACTAGCTCGTTGTCGTCGCCGTCTTCGCGATCGAAGACAAACCAATCGACGGCCCAGCTCGTGCGACGATCGGCCCACGCTCGCACCGAGACGTAGACTTCGCGGTCTTGCACGTCGCCGCCGGCGGTCAAGAACCACGCTTGACGCGGCACCCGACCGCGAACGTGGTAGGCTGCCATGCGGCGACCGAGTTCTTGCCATTCGGGCATCTTGCCCGTGTGTTGATATTGCAAACCGAGCGTGTTCTGGAAGAAGTCGGCGACCGTGCCGTCTCGTTTGGCGACGACGTACTCGGCGGCGATTTCGCCCCACGAATCGTTTGAGTGGGCGGCCCACAAATGAACGCCGACGATGCGGGGGTCGGCGGCGCCCGTAATCTTGCCGGTCGCGGCGGCGATCGTTTGGCCCTTGGCCAGCATCACGCCGGCTTGCATGAAGTCGGTCTTTTCTTCGTTGGTGATCTGGCAACCCGTGACGCAAACGTAGTGCCCGTCGCGGCGGGCTCGCTCGGGTGTCTTGTGCGAACCGGATGCGTGAGCGTAGCCGGCGACGCCGCCGCAACCAGCTCGGTCGCCCTCTTTGTAAGTGAAGAACCGCACAATCTGATGCGTCCCGCAATGCGGGCACCGGGCAAACCAGCGGGCTTGGTTGCTGTCGGATTCTAGCGAGTCGATCTTTGACGACTCGGCGATCGGCGTCGACTCGTCGAGAATTAAGAAGCGGCGGAATGCTTTGACACGCCGGTTGCTGGCTTCGATCGCGTCGCCGGCGCTCTTGGTCTTCTTGTTTTGGGCGAAGACGTCGATTTCAGTTCGCAGCACGTACTTGCACCGCTTGCCGCGAAGCGTGTTCGGTGATCGCGGCCACGCCAACCACACCCGCATGTCGCCGATGTCGACTCGTTTGGCGTTGCGGCGGTAGTCGGGCGGCGTCCTAATTCCGTTTTCGTCGGCCAGCGCATACAGCCGCTCGGCGAACTCGCCCGCCGCGATCCGGTCGGGCACGACAACCATTGCCGTCGCCGGGGCGTTCTCGCACAAATACAACAACACGACGAGCAAGAAGAGCGTCTTCCCGACTTGGGTCGACGACTTGAGTCGAATGTAACGCGTGAGCGGGTCGGCGATGGCTTGCAACGGATACTCCCACCACGGGCGAGACGCGGTATCGTACGGGCCGCGCGATGCTTCGTGTTCTTCGCTGAATCGCAGCCGCCGACGCGTGGCCCATTTCGTCGGATCTTCGGCGCGGCGTGGCATGAAGCCGTCGGCGGTCAATTCTCGCAATCTTTGCAGTGCTGGCGTGTTGTCGGCGAATGCGACCATTTATTTAGCCTCTGGCCCCTGGGTATCGGTGCGAAATGAGGGGCCAAAAAGGGGCCTTTTCAGGGTTTCAGTTGTGACACCTTGCAACCGAGCTGTTCCATTCGTTCCAAGATGACCGCGACGAACTTCGGCGCGATCTCGATACCGAAGCAACGGCGACCAGTCTGTTCGGCGGCGACTAGGGCGACGCCCGAACCGCAAAACGGATCGAACACGATGCCGCCGGGCGCGACGCTGTTGCGCATCGGCTTCGCGTAGACTTCGACCGGCTTCTCGTTGGGGTGTTCGGTTTCACGTTCGCGGTGAACTTGCCAGACGTCGGATTGCTTGCGGTCGCCGAACCAGTATTCTTTTTTGCCGCCCACGCCGAGCGAGCCCCAATACAACAGTTCGAACTGCGAATGGTAGCCAAGGTTGCGAATTACGAACGATTCCTTTACCCAAACGCACACCGAAGGTTGTCGACCCAGGTGGTAGTCCCACAACTTGGCGTACATTTCAAAATTCGAGCAACCCCCGAACAGATAGAGTCGGGCGTTTTTGTCGAGTGCGTTTTCGATGGCACACGCAACCGCTAACGGAATCACGGCCTCCGACGAGTCGCCTTGAATCCGCTGGGCCGTGGCGTGTGATGTTTGATAGGCGACGCCGTAGGGCGGGTCGGTAATCATCGCGGCGGCTTTTGTTTTGCCGAGTAGCTTGGCTATGTCTTCGCGCCGTGTCGAGTCGCCACACAACAGACGGTGTTCGTGTTGTCCCTTGATCTTCCACAGTTGGCCCGGTTTGACTTTCCACTTCTTCGCCGCCGCGTCGGTCTTGGGGGTCGACGATTGCAGTTGTGTCTCGGGAGTGCCGCCGCCGGCGGCTTTGTTCAACTTGCCCAACACTTCGGCCAGTTGTTCGTCTTTTACGTCGAGCGTGTCGAGCGTGGTGCGTAACTGCTCATCTTCCCAGCCGGCCAAGTCGCCCGCGTGGTTGTCGGTGATCGCGTAGCCGGCGGCTTGGTTGTCGTCCCAATCGCTGCGACGAACCGCGACGAGTGTTTCCGCATCGCCGTCGACAATCACCAGCCGCTTGATACCGTTGGCGGCGGCGGCGGCGAGTGT
>JAJFFA010000780.1 GCA_021776885.1 Planctomycetota bacterium | reverse complement strand
TCGGGACTCATGTACGTCGGTGTGCCGAGGATCATGCCCTCCGAGGTCATCAACGCGCTGTCCAGCTGCGCGCTGGTCGTGTCGCGATTCCGCGCGTTGGTGCCCATCGGCTTGGCGAGCCCGAAGTCGAGGATCTTGACGACGCCTTCCGGGGTGAGACGCACGTTGGCCGGCTTCAGATCGCGGTGCACGATGCCAGCCTCGTGCGCGGCCTCCAGACCCTCGGCGATCTGCCGGCAAACATCGAGCGCTTCGTCGAGCCGCAGCGCTCCGCGCTTCAACCGCTCTTCGAGGTCCTCGCCGGGCACGAGCTCCATGGCCAGGAAGCACGTGTCCTGCACCTGGTCGATGCCATGGATGCCAGCGATGTGGGTGTGATTCAGCGACGCGAGCGTCCTGGCCTCGCGCTCGAAGCGCCGCAAGCGTTCCTCGTCGTCCGCCAGCTCCTCGGGCAGCACCTTGATCGCGACTTCGCGTTCGAGCCGCGTGTCACGCGCCAGGTAGACCTCGCCCATGCCGCCCGCGCCGAGCGGGCCGAGGATTTCGTAGAAGGAAAGAGACTGGCCAGCGGTGAGGGGCATGCGCCAGAGAGTCTAGCCATCGTGACCCGGGTCCTCTCGGATCGAATGCGCGTCGCGTGCCACGAACGTCCGCGCACCTCCTGCGTTCACGGGCTCTCGACCGGCTGGCGGAGATCCTGCGGGTGACTCCGGCAGATCGGGGAGAAAGATGCGTGGACCGAGCTCCTCGGTTAGCTTGAGTTCGCCCTGTAGGTCGCGGCTGATCCCCACCGATGTCCTTACCTGAGACCCCTGACTCCGACGAGCAGCCGGCCCCCGAGCCGAGCGGGGCCGCGCGCGCCGAGTCGGACGCCAGCGGGGTCGAGCCTGGGCACACGGCGCCCGGCGAGGCCTCGGGCGATGTGATCGGCGGCTACAAGCTGCTGCAAGAGATCGGCGAGGGCGGCATGGGCACGGTCTGGATGGCGCAGCAGGCGGCGCCCATCCAGCGCAGGGTGGCGCTCAAGATCGTCAAGCTCGGGATGGACACCAAGGAGGTCGTCGCGCGCTTCGAGGCCGAACGCCAGGCCCTGGCGATGATGGACCATCCGCACATCGCCAAGGTGCTCGACGGCGGCGCGACCGATCGCGGCCGACCGTTCTTCGTGATGGAGCTGGTGCGCGGCACCCCCATCACCGAGTACTGCGACAAGGCCAAGCTCGGCCTGCGCGAGCGCCTGGAGCTCTTCATGCAGGTCTGCGGCGCGGTCCAGCACGCGCATCACAAGGGCATCATCCACCGCGACATCAAGCCCTCGAACGTGATGGTCACGCTCTACGACGAGGTCGCCGTACCCAAGGTGATCGACTTCGGCATCGCCAAGGCCACCTGCGGAGAGCTGACGCACAAGACGCTCTTCACCCGCTTCGAGCAGGTGATCGGGACGCCCGAGTACATGTCGCCCGAGCAGGCCGAGCTGAGCGGGCTCGACATCGACACGCGGGCGGACGTGTACTCCCTGGGCGTCCTGCTCTACGAGCTCCTGACCGGAACGCTGCCCTTCGACATCGGGGCCGCCTTGCGGATCGGCTACGACGAGCTCCTGCGCACGATCCGCGAGGTGGACCCGGCCACGCCGTCGACGCGCGTCTCGACCCTCGGCGACCTGGCCAGCCCGATCGCCAGCAAGCGCCACGTGGAGGTGAGTGGTCTCGCCAGGACCCTGCGCGGCGACCTCGACTGGATCGTGATGAAGTCGCTCGAGAAGGATCGCGCGCGGCGCTACTCGACGCCCCTCGAGTTCGCCGACGACATCGAGCGGCACCTGCACAACCAGCCGGTCGTCGCCTCGCCGCCTGGCCAGGTCTACCGCATGCGCAAGTTCGTCCGGCGCAACCGCCTGGCGGTGGGTGCTGCGCTGGCCGTGACCGCGACGCTCTTCGTCTCGACCGTCGCCCTCGGCGGGTTGTACGTCCGCTCGGTCGCCGCCGAGGAGCTTGCGACGCGGGAGTCCGAGACGGCGCGTCAGTCCCTGGACTTCATGATCGGCATGTTCGAGGTCTCCGATCCGGAGAAGGCCCGGGAAGGCGACGTCAGCGCGCGACAGATCCTCGAGAGCGGCGCCGCGCGGATCGAGAGCGAGCTCCTGGACCAGCCGATCGTGCAGGCCCGGCTCATGTCGACGATCGGCAACATCCTCGAGCGCGTCGGGAGCTTCCAGGAATCCGAACGCTTGCTGCGCCGTGCCTTCGCCGTCCAGAGCGAGCTGCTCGGTCCCGCGCACGAGGACTCCCAGCAGACCAGGCGGCACCTGATCGACACGCTCTGGCGCCAAGGCCGTATCCAAGAAGCCAACGCGCTCGAGCTCGAGCTGCTCGAGCTCCGCCGCGCCACGCTCGGGGAGGATGACCCGGCGATCCTGTCCTCGTACCAGGCGATCGCCAGCGACTACACGATGCTGGGCCGCTACGCGGAAGCCGAGGAGCTCCTCGAGCGATCCCTCACGCGTGCGCGCGCCACCCTGGGCGACGAACACCAGATCACGATGGACGCCGTGCTCTCGATGGGCTACCTGCGCTACCGGCAGGGACGTCTAGAGGAGGCCGAGGAGCTCTATCGACAGGGCTGGGAAGTCGAGTGCCGCGTCCACGGGGAGGACGCACGCGCCACGATCACGACCCAGTTCGTGCTAGCCGCAATCATGGCCGACCGCGGAAAGCTCGACCGGGCCGAAGCGCTGACGCGCGAGGTGCTGGCCGAGCGCATCGAGCTCCTGGGGCCGGATCACGACGGCACGCTGATGGTGTACGGGCGCCTGGCCGGCTTCGCAGCACAGCGCGGCCGGCACGCGGAGGCGGAGCGCCAGTATCGTGATCTCTTCGAGAAGCGCCTCGCCCTCTCCGGTCCCGACCACCCCTGGACGCGCTCCGCCCTGCACGGTCTGGGACGCGAGCTGACCGCTCTCGGCCGCCACGCCGAGGCGCACGACTGCCTCACGCGCCTCCTGGCCCAGGAGCGGCGCCTCGAAGGCCGCGAGCACCCGGAAGCGCTCGGCGTAGAGCGCTCGCTCGTCCGCTTGCTCGTGGCCCAGGAACGCTACGAGGACGCCCTGTCGGCCGTCGAGGAGATCCGCGCGACGCTGCGTCGCCAGGAAGAGCGGCCCGTCGAGACGAGCGAGACCCTCTTGCTGGCGGGTCACATCTTGCTGCGCCTCGAGCGCTTCGCCGAGGCGGAATCCACCCTCGCCCAGGGCCTCACGCTCCTGCGCACGCGCTTGCCGGACGATCATCCGGACGTGGCGCAGGCGCGCAGCCGCTACGGCGCCGCGCTCGCAGGCCTGGAGCGCCCGGAGGAGGCCGAGCCCCTCCTCCTGCAAGCCCACCAGTCCCTCGAACGGGCCGAAGCCGTGGACCCCCTGCGGATCGCGGAGTCCGCCGCGCGCCTCGCCGCCTTCTACGCCAAGCGCGGCAACGCCACCGAGGCGGCCGCGTGGCGCGCGCGTGCCC
>JAJFFA010000779.1 GCA_021776885.1 Planctomycetota bacterium | reverse complement strand
CTGCACGGGGGACAACGAGCACCACGCGCGCAAGCTGGTGCTGCCGGAGCTGCTGCGCAAGCCGCGCTTTGCGATGGAGCTGGGCCTGGCCGAGGAAGATGGCGTGCTCGACCTCGGGCTGCGCTCCCTCGAAGGTGAGCGGCTCTCCATCGAGCTCGTGCCCGGGCCGCCCCTGATGCAGCATGACGCGGGCTGGGCCCACTGGTCCTTGCCCCGGGGTGACGACGCGCCGCTCTACCTGCGCAACCCGCAGGCCCCGCACTGGGTCACGACCCTGCCCGGGGAGCAGGTGGTCTATGCCCAGTACAACCAGGTCAACCAGGGCGAGCCGTCGACCACGGCCTTCGCCCAGCGCATCGAAGCGTCCCTGGCCGAGTCCGGAGCCGAGACGCTGATCGTCGACGTGCGCCGCAACGGAGGCGGCAACAACTTCATGAACGCGCCGATCCTGCACGCGATCCTGAAGAGTGAGGTCAACCGACCGGGCCGGCTCTTCGTCCTGACCAGCCCGAACACCTTCAGCGCCTGCGTGAACTTCTGCGGCTGGCTCGAGCGCGAGACCCACGCCATCTTCGTCGGCGAGCCCACCGGGGCCCCGCCGAACATGCACGGTGACACCCAGCCCTTCGAGCTGGGGCGCGAGGGCTGGACGCTGCACATCAGCGCCTGGTCGTGGCACGAGAGCATGCCCTGGGACCGGCGCACCTACATCCGCCCGCGCATCGAGGCCCGCGCGACCCTGGCGCAGCTCCTCGCGGGGCAGGACCCTGTGCTCGAGGCGGCGCTCGCCTTCGACGACCCCGACCTGGTCCAGCGCCTCGAGGCGACGGCGCCGCGCACCCACTACGCCGACGCCTGGCAGCAACCGGCGGTCGACGCGCGCGAGGACTGGCCGAAGCGCTGAGTCCGGTTCGGGTCAGCCCTCGTCCGTCGTCGGCAGCCAGGCCAGGAAGGCGACGAGCAGGGCGCCGATCAGGGCCAGCATCCCGCGCAGGAGCCCGCCGTCCACGAAGGCGATCGAGAGGCCGAAGGTCAGCACGACCAGCCCGTAGGCCTTGCGCTTGGCCTCGCGCGGGATCGTGCGGTCGTGCTGCCACTGGGTCAGGTAGGGACCGAACATGCGGTTCCCGAGCAGCCGCGCGTGGAAGCGGGGGGAGGAGCGCGCGAAGCAGGCGGCGGCCCGGAGCAGGAAGGGCGTGGTCGGCAGCACGGGCAGGAACGCGCCCTCGGTGCCCAGGGCGGAGAAGCAGAGCCCCAGGACGAGCAGCAGGGCCCGCGTCGGCCCGGAACGTGCCGGCTCGACAGGGCTGGCCTCGGGCGGAGCCACGGGCCGGCTCTCGTGCACGGGCCGCTCGCTCGCTCGCTCCGCCGCGCCCTCCGCGTCCGCCTGCTTCAGCTCCTCGTCGATCACGCCGCCTAGCCTACCTCCTGCACCCGCCGGGCCCATGCCGCGCACGCGAGCTACACTGGAGGCTCCCCCAGCCGTCCCCCAGCCCCGCCCGTGTCCATGCTGCACGCCCTGCTCCTCGCCTCCCTCTCCGCCCTTCCGTCCGCCGACCTCGAAGCGATCGGTCGCTCGAACGTCCAGACCCTCGAGCTGCGCGCCCTGCCCGGCGACCGGCGCCAGGTCAGCGTCGAGTGGCCGCCCGCCAGCGGCATCGGCCACGTTCTCGATCTCGCGCCCCACGACCTGCGCGGGGAGAGCTTCCGCCTGCGCGTGCAGGGCGCGGACGGCGTCCTGCGCGACGTCGATGCGCCCGCGTCGAGCACCTGGCGCGGCACCCTGCTGGGCGAGCCGGGCTGGAGCGTGGCTGCGACCTTCACGCCCCAGGGACTGCGTGCCCTGGTGCTCGGCTCCGGGGGCGAGGCCTTCTTCATCGAGCCCATGCAGGGTGCCACTGGCGCCGGCGCGTCGCGGGTGTACGAGCTGGCCATCTCGCCCGTCGCCGGAGGCTGCGGAGTGGACCTGCTCGAGGGGCCCTTCGGCGCCGCGGCCCTGGGCTTCCGCGAGGGCATCGAGCGCAGCGCGCCGGCCGCCGGCAGCGACTGCCTGTTCACGGCGGACATCGCCTTCGACGCCGACTTCGAGTTCTTCCAGACCCATGGCTCCAGCGTCATGGCCAGCCTGATGGACATCGAGGCGGTGCTCAACGCGGTGCGTGAGATGTTCGCGCGCGAGGTCTCGATCGACTACCGCCTGGGGGACGTCATCGTGCGCACGGCCGAGCCCGACCCCTACCCGACGAACGACCCGGGCGAGATCCTGAACGCCTTCCGCAACTGGTGGACGGTCAACCAGAGCGGCTCGGTGCGCGACCAGGCGCACCTGGTGACGGGCAAGGAGATGGACACCAACGTCATCGGGTTGGCCTACGTCGGCGTGACCTGCAGCCAGACCTTCGGCTACGGCCTGACCCAGTTCACCTTCTCCTTCGCCAGCCACGTCTCGATCATGGCCCACGAGCTGGGGCACAACTGGAACGCGCCGCACTGCCTCGATCCCTCGTGCGTGATCATGTGCGGGGGTTGCCTCGAGTTCGGGCCGGTGACCACCGGCGTCGTGCTCGATCACCGCGACAGCCGCACCTGCCTCGACACGGGGCCGGGCTACATGGACTCGGTGCCGCCCAAGGCGCGCGCGGACGAGTACGCCCTGGCCGCAGCCCAGGCCCTCGACGTCCTGGCCAACGACTTCGACGGCAACTGCGAGACGCCGCTCCTGGCGGGCTTCGACGCCGTCTCCCAGCGCGGGGCGAGCATCAGTGAGAGCGGCGGTCTCTTGACCTACGCGCCCTCCGCGGGGCTCTCCGGCAGCGACACCTTCGAGTACCT
>JAJFFA010000778.1 GCA_021776885.1 Planctomycetota bacterium | reverse complement strand
CGCTCTCGATCGATGCGTCGTCCACGGGCGGGAGGCTAACAAGGAGCGCCCCCGACGGCCCCCCCCAGGCGTGCGATCAGGGCGCACCCTGGACGGATTCCCTCCCGCCGCTTAGCATCCGAGTACACCACCCGCTCACCGATTCGTATGGACTCCAAGATCAGCACCGAGCACGCCGACGGCGCCCAGGCCCCCCGCGCCCCGCATCCTAACGGAAGCGGCGGAAGCGGCGGAAGCGCCGCGGAGGAGGTCCAGAGCGCGTCCGCGCCGTCCGCGGGAAGGGCCCCGAACAAGGGCCTGCTCGCGAAGCTGCGCGACCGCCTGCAAAAGCGGATCCGTGGGCGCTCGAAGCAGGGCGCCAACATCTACCCCCTTTATTGAGGGCCGGCCGTGGTGGAGATATCCAGTTCGCGGGACGCGTTCCATCGTCTCGTCAACGCTGACGAGTTCGAGGACGCCTTCCCCTTCGCCCGGGCCAGGGTTGCTGCCTCCGAGCGCGACCTGAACCAGGCCCCCGGCCTGGCACCGACCTGGCCCCAGGCCGAGCTGGACAGGGGCGCCCTCGAGGGCCTCTTGAGCACCTGGACCGCGGCCTACCGCGGGCAGTACACCCTCGCCAGCTGCCCCGAGCCGCTGCTGCTGCAGCTGGCCCCCAGTGCCCTGTGTGACGGCGCCTGGTTGCAGCGCAGCGCCAGCGCCGCCTTCTGCGGTGAGCCCGCCGGCGCCTGCCTGCTGCGTGCCTACGCCGACGAGATCGGCGTCGAGGCGGACGCGCCGTCCCACGCGCAGCTCTTCGCGCAGCTGCTCGAGCAGGAGGGCGCTCAGCTCGACTCCCCCCACAGCCCCGACTTCGCCCACGACGCGCGCATCGACACCCGCGCCTTCGAGCCGCCGGCGCTGCTCCTGGCCCTGGGCCTGCTGCCGCGCACGCATCTCTTCGAGCTGCTCGGCGTCGAGCTCGTGGCGCGCATGACCGGCCCCTCCCTGGTCGGGCCCCTGCTGGACGACAGCGCCCCGGTGGCCTGGACCCAGTCCGCCTTCTTCCGCGAGCACGCCGACGAGGGCCCGGCCCTCGCCCGGGCCCTCGGCGCGGTCTACGAGCAGCTCGACGCCCTCGGCGATCCGGGCGCCCGGGCCCAGGCCTGGGCTCGACTCGGACGCGGCGTGCGCCTCTGCGCCTGGGCCGCGGAGCGCCTGGCCCAGGCCCTGCAAGCGGCCGCCGACAGCGGCGCAGTCACGCACACCAACGGAGCGGCGGAGTCGGCCTCGGCGAGTGGCCCGACGCGCGTCGAGGCACAGACCGCCGGCCAGGCCCCCGACCTGCGCCAGCTCTACCACCAGTTGCTGCACATCGAGGAGCACCCCGAGGCGCGCCCCGCCGCCCTGGGCTACGCCCACGCCAGCCTCGACTACGCCCTCGAGAATCTGCCCCAGGCGGCCAACGACGACCACGCGCCGCCGGAGCACTACGCCCCGGGGGTGGTCGAGGCCTGGGTCGAGCGGCGCCACGCACGCGAGATGGAGACCTACGTCCCGTCCAACGCGAACGAGGCACCGCCCTACAGCAAGGAGGAGCTGGTCGAGTCCTGCGTGCAGCTCGCCCCGGCCCTGTTCATCGACGGCGCCTGGGTGCAGGGCGTCGGTCGCCTGCGTCTGGGAGCCGAGGGCGAGACGGGCCGCCGGCTGTTCAAGGTGTTCTACGACGAGGCCGGTTGCGGCTCGGTCCAGAACCACCACGGCAACGTCTACCGCGCGCTGCTGCGCCAGATGGAGGCGGAGCCCCCGGCCTTCGACAGCGCGGACTTCGCCCGCTGGCCGCGCTTCCAGGAGATGTCGTTCCACGCCCCGGTGCTGTGGATGTCCCTCTCGGAGTTCCCTCAGCGCTTCCTGCCCGAGACCCGGGGGCTGAACCTGGCCATCGAGCTGGCCGGCGTGGGCGGGGCCTACAAGACGGGCAGCGACGCCATGCGCTACTACGGCTTCAATCCGCACTTCCTCGAGCTGCACGAGGAGGCGGACGACGTCGACGACGGGCACACGGCCTGGTCCCTGGGCGCCCTGACCCGCCACCTCGAGCACGTCGCCGCCACGGGCAGCGACGCCGATGTCCAGGCCGTCTGGCGCCGTGTGCGCACGGGCCTGCGTGCCCACGCGGCGCCCCCGCAGCCGCCGCGGCGGCCCCGCCTGCGGCGCCTCTTGGACCGACTCGGATGGCGTTCCCGCACCGCCAAGTAATCCACCGCCAGGTCGTCCAGCACGACCCCCGCTTCGGGCACCGCTTCGTACCGAAGGTGCGCGTGCGCATCCCCCATGAGCGCGGCTCGTACACGGTGCGCACCAACGCCCTGGGCTTCCGCTCGGACCACGAGTTCGACGAGGCGGAGGAGGGTCCGCGCATCCTGGTCTTCGGCGACTCGTTCACCGCCGGCGACGGGGTCGACAACGACGAGCGCTTCACGGACCTCCTGGCCCGACGCCTCTCGGTGCGCGTCGACAACTACGGCCTCTCGGGCTCGGGCCCCGACCAGCACCACATGCTGTTCTCGGAGCTGGCGCAAGACGTGCGCTGCGACCTGGTCGTGTGGTTCGTGACCGTGCACACCATCGAGCGCATCCTCCTGCGCTCGCGCCTCAGCGCGCACCCCAACGGCCAGCTGGTGATGGTCGAGCGCCCGTACTACACCCTCGACGACGCGGGCAGCCTGGTCCTGAACCAGGTCCCCGTCTCGCCGGTGCCGAAGATCCCCGAGGAGCTCGAGCACGCCGGCCTCGACGCCCGCGACCGCTTCGGACCGGCCCTGGCGGGTCCCTGGGAGGAGCGCGCGCGCAACCTGCTCGAAGGACCCCTGCGCCAGGCCAAGCGCAAGGTGCGCGGCTGGCTGCACCGCACGGTCGGCGTCGAACTGCACGACGACTACGGCGACCCGAACAGCGAGGGCTGGCGTCTGATGACGGCCCTGATCCGCTCGTTCCACGCGGGCGCCCAGCCGGTGCCCCTGGTCGTGGTCCCCCTGCCGACCTACCCCTACTACGCCGACCGCCTCAAGCCGACCTACCAGCCGCGCTACGAGTCCCTGGCGGATCCCGCCCGCGGCCTGCACGTGATCGACCTGACCACGCCCCTGGCCGCGGCCCCGCTGACGCAGCGCGCGGGCTACTCCTACAAGGACGGCCACTACTCGACCGAGGGACACGTCGCGATCGAGTCGGCCCTCGCCGCCGCCCTCGAGGAGCGTGACCTCCTGCCGCGCGGCACACGCTCCCACGACGACGCCGCCGGCCCGCTCAGCGCGCAGTACACCCTGGGCCTCGGCTGGCACGGGGACGGCTGCGCCGCCGCCATCGCCCGCGACGGCGAGCTGCTGGCCGTCTTCGAGGAGGCCGGCATGGCCGGCCGCGTGGGCTGCGCCGGGGCCCTGCCCCTGGCCGCCATCAACGCCTGCCTGGAGGAGGCGCGGGTCGAGGGCAGCGCCCTGGCCAGCATCACCTGCAGCCCCAGCATCGACGCCGGGCTGGACGCGGCCCTGGCCAGCGCCGCAAAGGGCGCGGACGAGTCCGCCTTCGTGGCCGCCGTCGCGCCCCTGGTGCGCCGGCTCGGCGCCCTCTCCCGCGACCTGCCCGCGGTGCTGGCCTACTCCGGCCCGCTGATCGAGACGGACGAGTGCACGAGCCTACCGGGCTGCGGCCCGTGGGAACGCTTCGCCGGACCCGAACTCGGCTACGCCCTCGGCGCCCTGCCCCAGTCCCTCGGGCAGCGCGGAACCCTGCCCCGGGGGCCCGCCTTCAGCGAGACGGAGCTGCGCGCCTTCCTCGAGACCCGCGCGATCACCTACGCGGAGCCCACGCGCGAGGACCTGGCGCGCGAGGTGGCCGAGA